>WGAH01000051.1 GCA_015489145.1 Deltaproteobacteria bacterium | reverse complement strand
CGAGAGGGCCGACCGGATGCGGTCGGTGGTGAGGGGGGTGGGCTCGACGCGCACGCGCTCGCCGGGCTCGGCGTCGCCGGGGCGGGGCAGGAAGTCGACGGTGATGCGGCCGACGTTGGGCTGCCCGCCGCCGCCGCCCCGGAGGCCCTGCTGGCCGCCCACGCCGGGCTCGGCGACGTAGACATCGACGTTCTCCAGCGCCGCGATGCGGGCCTCGGCGGCGCGAACCACGGCGTCGGTGGCGTCGAGGCGCGTGCCGTCGGGGGCGCGGAGGGTGACGATGACCCGGTCCGGGTCGGTGACCGGGAAGAACTCGGTGCCGTGGTTGAGGAAGGCGTAGGCGACCACGGTGAGCACCAGGGTGGCGAAGCCGAGGCCCGCCGAGCGGTAGCGGTGGGCGATCGACCACTCCAGCATGCGCCGGTAGGCGAGCATCACGCGGTTCTTCGTCTCCATCACGTCGCGGACGCCGGCCCGGGGCGGGCCGAGGAAGCGGGCGGTGGCCGAGGGCAGCACCACCACCGCCACGACGAGCGAGGCCGTGAGCACGATGATGACGGTCTTGGGCAGGTAGCCCATGAACTCGCCCATGATGCCGGTCCAGAACACCAGGGGGAAGAAGGCGGCCACCGTCGTCGCCGTCGAGGCGGCCACCGCGCCGGCGACTTCCTTCGTGCCGTCGATGCTCGCGTCCCAGGCGCTCTTGCCCATCTCGCGGTGGCGGTAGATGTTCTCGACGATGACGATGCCGTTGTCGACGAGCATGCCCAGCGCCAGGATCAGGCTGAACAGCACGATCATGTTGAGGGTCATCCCCAGGGCGTCGATGACGACGAAGCTGAGCAGCATCGAGAGGGGAATCGCCATCGCGACGAAGACGCTGTTGCGGACGCCCATGAAGAACACGACCACGCCGACGACGAGCACCAGCGCCGTCAGGATGTTGTTCTCGAGGTCGTGGACCATCTTCCGGATGCGGTCCGAGCGATCCGACAGGATGCGGGCCTCGACCCCCTCGGGCCAGTCCCGGCTCTGCTTCGCGACCAGCGCCTTGACCGCGTCGCCGATGTCGAGGATGTTCGCGCCGGCGCGCTTGGTGATGCTCAGCGACACCGCCGGCCGGCCGTTCATGCGCGCGTAGGTGCTGCGCTCGGCGTAGCCGTCGACGACCCGGGCCACGTCGCGCACGAACACGGGCTGGCCGCCCCGGCGCTTGATCGCGACCTTCTCGATGTCGGCGGCGGACTTGAAGTCGCCGGGCACGCGCAGCAGGAAGTCCGCCCGGCCGGCCGCGACGTCGCCCCCGGGGAGGTTGACGTTCTCGGCGCGAATCGCGTTGACCACGTCGGCGAGGCCCAGGCCGGTGGCCGCCAGCCGGCGCGGGTCGACGAGCACCCGGATCTCGCGCTCGAGGCCGCCGGCGATGGTCGTGTCGAGGACGCCGGGAATGCGGTCCACCTCGTCCTCGAGGCGCTCGGCGAGCCCCTTGAGCGTCTCCTCGTCGGCGTCTCCGGCGATGGTCACGATCAGGATGGGGAAGTCCGCCATCGAGATCTCCTTGACCACCGGGTCCTCGGCGTCGTCGGGGAGGTCGGCCTTCGCGCGGTTCACCCGGTCGCGCACGCGCTGCAGCGCGTCCTCGATCACGACGTCGGGCTCGAACTCGAGGAAGATCATCGCCGCGCCCTCGGCCGAGGTGCTCGTCATCTTCTCGAGGTCCTTGACGCCGGCCAGCTCGTTTTCGATGGGGATCGTGACCAGCGACTCGATGTCGGCCGGCGCGGTGCCCGGGTAGGCCACGTTGACGAGGATGTAGGGGATCTTGATGTCCGGCGCGGCCTCGCGCGGGAGCGTGAAGTAGCTCAGCAGGCCGAAGACGAACAGGCTGAAGGTCAGCAGGGCCACGGCGGGCCCATGCCGCACGAACGCGCGGATCATGGCGGGCTCCGGGGCGGGAGGCGGTTCAGAAGACGGCGCGGCCGTTCTCGCAGCAGGTGCCCTCGCGGGCGATCAGCAGGGGATCGCCGTCCTGGAGGTCGCGCTGTCCCGTGATGACGACGCGGTCGCCGGCTTCGAGGCCGTCGGTGATCACCACCTGGTCGTGGAGGAGGGCGCCGGTGCGGACGGGGCGCCAGCGGGCGAGGACGCCGTCGGCGACGAACACGCCGTTGCCCTCGAGGCGGGTGACCAGCCAGTCCTGGGGGATGACCAGGGCCGGCTCGCCGCTGTCGGCGCCGACCCGGACGCTGGCGACCATGCCGGGGAGCAGGCGGGCGTCGGCGTTGGGGACCTCGACGTCGACGAGGAAGCTGCGGGAATCGGTGGTGGCCGCGGGGCTCACGCGGCGGACGGAGCCGGCGAGGGGTTCGGGGGCGGCGTCGACGAGGACCTGGGCGGGCGCGCCGGGGTGCACGGTGGCGAGGTCGCGATCGCTCACCGACACCCGCACGAGGGCGGGGCTGACGTCCACCACGCGGACGACGGGCGCGCCGGGCGCCGCCACCTCGCCGCGTTCCACCCGCACCTCGGCGACGAGGCCGTCGAAAGGCGAGCGGATCACGGAGCGCCGGAGCTGGATCTCGGCCATGCGCAGGGCGGCGTCGGCCACGGCGGCGTCGGTGCGGGCGCGTTGCAGGGCCGCCTCGCTGGCCATGTCGCCGAGGGCCTCGACGCGGGCCAGCTCGGCCTTCGCCAGCTCCGCGCGGGCGGCGGCCTGGTCGCGCTGGGCCTGGAGCAGGCTGGTGTTGACCCGTGCCAGCGCCTGCCCGGCCTTCACCGCGTCGCCCACCTCGACGAGCACCTTCTCGACGAGCCCGCCGGAGGCGCTCGCCAGCATGGCGTCGTGCTCGGCCTCGACGGTGCCGGGCAGGTCGAGGGTGATCGCGGCGCGGCTCGGCTGCACCGCGGCCACCTCCACGCGGACGGCCTCGGC
>WGAH01000050.1 GCA_015489145.1 Deltaproteobacteria bacterium | reverse complement strand
GTCGCAGACCTCGCCGAGGGTGCGCGCGGCGAGCACCTCGACGCCGCCCACCGGCGCGGCCTCGGCGGCGTTGGCCTCGGGCAGCACGATGCGCCGGAGTCCGCGGTCCCGCGCCATCAGGGCGAGGGGCAGGGCGCCGCGCACGCTGCGGAGCCGCCCGTCCAGCGAGAGCTCCCCCACGAAGACGGTGCCGTCGAAGCCCTCGCGGGCCACCTCGCCGGCCGCCGCGAGGACGCCGAGCGCGATGGGCAGGTCGAAGCCGGTGCCCGCTTTGCGGAGGTCGGCGGGCGCGAGGTTGACGACGACGCGCTTGCGCGGGAACTCCAGGCCGGAGTCCTGGATGGCCGAGCGCACGCGCTCCTGGCTCTCGCGCACCGCCCCGCCGGGCAGGCCCACGATGACGACGCTCGGCAGGCGGTTGAGCAGGTCCACCTCGACGCGGACGGGCACGCCGTCCACGCCGACGATGGCGCCGGATTCCACGGTGAAAGCCACGGGCGACCTCCGGGGTTGGGGTTCGCCCGACCCATGAAGCAATCCGCGTGCCAGCGCCGCGAGACGGTTGAACGCCGGTTTTCGGAGACGACCTTCGTCAAATCGACGAAAGTCCGACGAAGGTCACCCCCGACTTTCGTCGGACCTTCGTCACTCGGGGGGGGCGGCGCGGCGGCCCGCCCGGGGCTCGCTCAGCTCCCGAGGCCCATGCGGTCGAGGAGGCGGGCCGGGTCGGTGTCGGCCGTGACCAGGGCCTCGTCGCCCGGCCGGATGAAGCCCTCGGCCCGGGCCCGGCGGGTCCAGGCGAGCAGCTCCTCGTAGTAGCCGTTCACGTCGAGGAGCCCCACGGGCTTGCGGTGGTAGCCGAGCTGCCGCCAGGTGATCGCCTCGAACAGCTCCTCGAGGGTGCCCCAGCCGCCGGGCAGGGCGACGAAGGCGCCGGAGAGCTGGGCCATCATCATCTTGCGGGCGTGCATGCCGTCCACGACGAAGAGCTCGGTGCAGCCCTCGTGGCCGAGCTCGAGGGCGACGAGCTTTTCGGGGATCACCCCGTAGACCCGCCCGCCGGCGTCGAGCACCGTGTCGGCCAGCACGCCCATGAGCCCGATGCGACCGCCGCCGTAGACGAGGTCCAGCCCGCGCCGCACCAGCTCCCGGCCCAGCGCCCGGGCGGCGTCGCGGTAGACCTCGGCCACGGCGTCGCTCGACGCGCAGTAGACGCACACGCGATCCAGTCCCGCCACGCTCGCCTCCCGCCGGAATCGGCGGCGCGTCCTAACCCGCCGCGCGCCGGCGACGCCGCCGGAGCCCGGCGCCGAGGAGGGGCGCGAGCAGCGCCGCCGACCCGCCGCCGCAGCCGCAGCGCCGCGCCGGCGCGGCCTCCCCGGGGGAGCCGCTGTCCTCGCTCCCCCCGGTGTCCTCGCCGAAGTCCGGCAGGGGCGGCGGGTCCTGCCGCCAGCGCTCGCCGCCGTCGAGGGTGAAGGCGCCGCTCAGCACCTCCAGGGTCACCGCGTGCCGGCCGTCGGCGAGGTCCCAGCCGAGCAGGGTTCCCGGCTCCGCCCCGTCGGGCCAGGCGACGACGCCGCGGTCCTCGCCGTCCACCGTCACCCGCAGCCGCGTGCCCGTCTCCGCGGCGCCGACCACGCGGACCTGCACCCCGGAGACGGTCAGCGTGGCCCTCGCCCCCGCCTCGCCGACGCGCACCTTGCCGGTCATGCCCCAGTCGGACTCGACCTCCTCGAAGCCCTCGGTCCACCACTGCTGCAGGCGCTCGTCCACCCGGTCCCAGGCGCAGGCGAGGCCCCAGCTCGCCCCGCCGTCGGCGCTCCACCAGGTGCCGGTGCGGGTCGCCAGGGCGATGCCGCGACCGTCGGGGGTGACGGCGAGCTGCTCCACCACGTCGCCCACCGGGTAGCCGAGCATCGTCGCCTTCGAGCCGGCGGCGACGCCGTCGACCACCGCCACCCCCTCGCCGGCCACCGACACCCACGGGCGCCCGGCCGCGTCCGGGTCCACCGCGAGGATGTCGTGGCCCTCCAGGGCGACGAGGCGGAAGCTCCCGTCCGCGAAGTCGGCGTCGGCGGGCCAGGCCGCGAGCCCGCCGTCCGCCGCCAGCACCACCGCGTCGCCGACGACGTTCATGTCGTGGACCTCGCGGCCGAGCTCGCCCACCTGCGTCCAGCTCGCCCCGTCGTCGTCGCTGGCGTAGAGCCAGCCCGGCGGCCCGCACACCGCCCAGATGCGCGGCCCGTCGAAGGCGAGGGCCGCCGGCTTCGAGGTGCAGCTCCCCGGGAGCAGCGCCTTCGTCCAGCTCGCGCCGCCGTCGGTGGACACCGCCACGGCGGCGGCGTTGTCCTCCATGCGCCCGCCCACGGCGATGCGCGGGTCCTCGGGGTAGTCCTCGGCCACGGCCACCATGTCGCCGCACTCGGGGATCGGCACCGGGTCGGTGGGCCAGGTCTCGCCGCCGTCCCGGGTGTGGTACACGGCGTTTCCGCTGATGGCGAGCATCTCCTCGCCGTCCCCCACCGCCAGGACCTGCCTCGGATAGGGCCAGTGGACGGGGCCGCCCACCTCGTGCCAGTCGGTCTCTCCGGGGGTGCCGCGGTAGACCCCGCCGCCGTAGGGCGCCGTCACCAGCTCGCCGGAGGGCAGCCAGTTCACCGTGCGGGTGCGGGGGATGATGTCGAGGTCGCCCTGCACCCAGCGGTCGCCGTCGGGGTCGCGCCGGTAGATGCCCTCGAAGCTCGCCAGGGTCCAGGCGCCGTCGCCGGCCTCGTAGCGGAAGTAGTGGATGCCGTCGTGGGGGCCGCCGTTGCCGGTGGCCAGCTCGTCGAGGCCGGTGGCGTCGTGCTCCCAGGTCCAGCCCCCGTCCCAGCTCCACCAGCCGGCCTCGGTGGCGCTCGCCGCGAGCACCGCGCCGTCGGCCACCGCCAGCACGCGCACGTCGGTGGGGGCCTCCCCGTCCACCTCCGTCCAGGTGGCGCCGCCGTCCGCGCTCACCGCCACCGGCCCGTCGGCCTGCCCGGCGACGAGCGTGCCGTCGTCGAGGGCGGCGAGGGCGAGCAGGCCGCTCCCGCCGAGCCCGTCGTCGCCCAGGGCCGACCACGCCGCGCCGTCCCAGCGCCAGCCCCGGCCCTCGTCGTCCACCACCAGCACGTCGCCGCCGTCGAAGGCGAGGCGGGCCCCGGTCCACTCCTGCTCGCCGCCCTGGGCCTCCCAGCTCGCGCCCTCGTCGTCGCTCCGCCAGAGCCCGCCGGTGCCCGCCAGGAACAGCGCGCCGGCCAGCGGCCCGTCCGCCGGGGCGTCGTCGCAGTCCTCGACGTGCGCCGGCCCGCCCTCGCCGGCCTCCCAGCTCAGGCCGGCGTCCTCGGTGCGCCACGCCCCGCGGGAGCTGCCGCCCACCACCCACCGCGCCTCGTCGAGGGCGATGGCGCACACCGCCTGCCCGTCGAGCCAGTAGCGGTACAGGAAGCTCGCGCCGCCGTCGGTGGACAGGGCGAGGATGTCCGAGTCGTTGGTGAGCAGCGCGCCGTCGGGGGCGTAGTCCAGCGTGCTCGCCACGTCGTGGGGGGAGTGGGCGCGGGCGGCGGCGGCGAGGAGGAGGAGCGCGGGCATGGCGCCCGGAGGATGCCACGCCGCGGCCCGACCCGCCGCCGATCCGCGGACCACCCCTGGTCTCGGCGCCGGTTTTTCGGCATACTTTCGGCGATGACGGGAACGCACCGCGAGCGGTCGGCGGAGGCCCCCGGCGAGGTGGACGGCTCGCCGCGGGTGGGGTCGTTCGTCCTGCTGCGCCCGGTGGGGCACGGCGGCATGGCGACGGTGTGGGAGGCCCGCGACGCCGACGGCCGCCCCTGCGCGGTCAAGATCGTCTCCGGGCGGGAGGCCGGCGCGGCCCTCGTCGAGGAGGTGCGCGCCCAGGCGGCCCTCGACCACCCGCACGTCGTCGCCATCCTCGACCACGGCACCCTGGATGCCGCCGAGGCCGCCTCCCTGCGCCGAGCCGGCGCCTCGCCGGCAGCGCGCCCCCCGCCCCGGGCGGGCGAGCCCTGGCTGGCGATGCCGCTCGCGCCCCACGGTTCCCTCGACCGCTTCGACCTGCCGCTGACCTGGGACGGCATTCGCGACCTCCTGGTGATGCTGCTGGAGGCGCTGGCCCACGCCCACGCCCGCGGGGTGATCCACCGCGACGTCAAGCCGGCGAACATCCTGGTCTTCGACCTTCCCCCGGGTCCGGGACTGGCGCCGCTGGTCCGCGTCGGCGACTTCGGCATCGCCCACGCCCTCGGCGCCGCGGCGGGCGGGCGGGCCCGCGCCGGCACCCCCCGGGGCATGGCGCCGGAGCAGTTCCTCGGCGACCTGGCCGAGCAGGGCCCCTGGACCGACCTCTACGCCGTCGGCTGCATCGCCTACGAGCTGATCGCGGGCCGGCCTCCCTTCCCCGGCGAGGACTTCGCCGGGCTCCGCAGCGCCCACCTCCTCCAGGATCCGCGTCCCATCGAGGAAGACGATGGCCTTCCCCGCGGGATCGGCGCCTGGGTCGACACCCTGCTCGCCAAGGAGCCCCACCGTCGCTTCGCCTTCGCCGCCGACGCCCTCGCGGCCCTGCGCGCCCTCGGCCGCCCCCGGCGCCTCGTCCTCCGGCCGGGCCGGGGCAGCCGGGAGGCCACCACCCTGGGGTTTAC
>WGAH01000049.1 GCA_015489145.1 Deltaproteobacteria bacterium | reverse complement strand
GCTCGTCGTGGCGCTGCTGGTCGGGGTCTTCCTCCTCCCCTGGCCCGCCCTGGCCGGCGTCCTCGCCCTCCGCGACCGCCGGCGGATCCGCCCGGCCGCGGCCTGGTTCCTCGTCGTCCTCCTCGCCCCGATCCTCGCCGCCCCCGCCGTCGGCGCCTCGGGCACCCCCTTTCGATCCTGGTCGGCCCTGTTCCCGCTCCTCGCCGCCCTCGCCGGCATCGGCGCCGTGCGCCTCGGCGACCTCGGCCACCGCGCCCGGGGCTACCCCCGCGCCTTCGTGGCCGCCCTCCTCGTCGCCGGCACCGCCCTGGCGAGCGCCGGCACCGGCTGGCTGGCCTGGCGGCAGGGGCCCCGGCCCGAGACGGCCTGCGCCGAGCTCGCTCCCGGGCCCGTCCTGGCCGCCGACCCCCTCCTCGTGACCGGCGCCTGCGGCAACCCGGCGGTGGTGCTCCCCCGGGACGCCGATCCCGCGCGCGTCGCGGCCATCGCCGATCGCTACGGCATCCGGCAGGCGCTGCTCGCCCGCCCCGACGACGACCGGGCCGACCTCGCGCGCCCCGACGACGCCGCCCGCCTGCTGCCCGGCTGGACGCGCGTCAGCGCGCGCCTGTACCGCCGCGCCAGTCCAGGGCCACGATGAGGGCCGGCACCACCATGAGGTCGGCGAGAAGCGCGCTTCCGAGGGCCACCGCGAGGAGCAGCCCGAAGAAGGCCACGCTCTTGACCGCGGCGAGGCCCAGCACGAGGAAGCCCACCGCCAGCACGATGGTGGTGACGGCCATCGGCCGCCCGACCCCGTGCACCGCCGCGCGCACCGCCTCGGGCACCGTGTCGAAGCGCGCCGCCTCCTGCCGGTAGCGGTAGAGGAACTGCACGGTGTCGTCCACCACCAGGCCGAGCACGATGGCCGAGATCGTCACCGTCGCCACGTCGAGGCGAATGCCGGCGATGCCCATGAGGCCCAGGGTGAACAGCACCGGCAGCAGGTTGGCCGGCACCGCGAGCGCGGCGGTGCGGGCGCTTCGGAAGAGCAGCGCGATCAGCCCGAAGATCACGACGAAGGCCAGCGAGAAGCTGCTGAGCTGGCTGGCGACGATGTAGTCCATCATGCGGACGTAGAGCGGCAGGTAGCCCGCCGGGCGCAGGCGGGCGTCCGGCGGCAGCTCGGCCCGGGCCGCCACCGCCTCGATGGTGGCGGCGAAGCCCCGGGCGCTGGCCATCGGCACCCCGAAGGTGACCCGGGCCCGGGTGTCGCCGGCGCCGATGAGCTCGTCGAGATCCGAGTCGGGATCGCTCTCGTAGAGGAACAGGAGCTGCTCGAGGGCGGCGGCGTCGGCGGGCATGGCGCCCTCCCCGCCCATCACCCGGTGCAGGCGCCGCACCACGTCGGCCGCCGACCGGCTCCAGCCCACGCAGGGCACCTGCGGGGCCAGGGGCTCGCCCACCCGGCAGGGCAGCTCCGCCTCGACCCGGTCCTGCCAGCGGGCCAGCGCCGCGAGGAGCGCCGGGTCGCGCACCCCGGCGTCGCGCTCGACGACGAACTCCAGCGGGGTGTAGGGCCCGTAGCTCGCCTCCAGCCGGTCGGAGTCCACCCGCACCGGGTCGTCGGCGTGCAGGAAGGCGATGGACCAGGTGTCGGCGACGAGCCGGGTCACCCCGAGGGCGGCCACCAGCCCCAGCGCCGCCGCGCCGAGGAGCACCGCCTTCCACCGCTCCACCGCCAGGCCGGCCACGGCCTCCACCGCGCGCTGCAGGCGGTCGCCCTCCGGCGGTACCGGCCGGGCCTCCAGCCGCGGCCACAGCAGCCCGACGCTGCACCCGACCAGGGCGACGACGAAGGCGGCGAGCAGCCCCAGCGCGCTGAAAAGGCCGAGGTCGCGCACCACCCGCATCTGCGAGGTCGTGAGCGCCAGGAAGCCCGCCGCCGTGGTGAGCGTGTTGAACAGGCAGGGCCACACCACCAGGCCCACCCCCCGGCGCACCCGGTCCCAGCGCGGCATCGCCGGGTCGAGCTCGGCCACCCGGCTGAGCATGTGCACGCAGTCGCTGGTGCCGATCACGAGCACGAGGGTGGGCAGCACCATCGTCACCATGTTGATGTCGCGGCCGGCGAGGCCCTGGAAGCCGAGCACCCACACGCTGCCGACGCCGACCACCCCGAGCACCAGCGCCAGCGCGCCCGCCCGCCCGAGCAACCGCCAGAGAAGCAGGGCGATGAGCAGGTAGCTGCCGAGGATGAAGATCGCGCTGTCGCGCGTCGATGCGCGGTTCAACGCCGCGTAGACCACGCCGATGCCGGCGAAGGCGGCGTCCGGGTCCTCCGTCGCCACGGCCGCGCGCAGCTTTTCGAGGATGCCGTCGCGGCGGGCGTCGATGTCGTCCATCGCCGCCATGCGGGCGCTGACCACCGCCACGTCCTCGCCGACGAGCATCCCGAGGGTGTCGTCCTCGCCGACGGCCTCCCGGACGAGGGCCGCCGCCTCGTCGTCGACGGGACCGGCCTCCTCGTCGACCACCGGCCCGACCTCCAGCAGGCCCGGCGCCCCGCGCACGGTGGGGGCGCTCAGCACGCTGCGCGTCTCGGCGATGCCCTCGGTGCCGGCCGCGGCCCGCTCGACCCGGCGCACCCGCTCCAGGCCCGGCGCGTCGAGCATCCCGGCCTCGGGCCCGCCGCCGGCGGCCCGGGAGTCGCCGAACAGGCCGATCGCGACCACCTCGTCGTTGCCGAAGGTCGCCTGGAAGTCGCGCCAGGCCACCAGCGCCGGGTCGTCGTCGACGAACCAGACCTCGACGGCGTTGTCCACGCCCACCCGCGCCGCCGCCAGGCCGAGGCCCAGGGTGACCAGCGCCAGCGCGGCGAGCCAGGCCCACCGCCGCCGCAGCACCGCCTCGACCAGCCGCTCCCCCGAAGCGCGCTCCGCCACCGCTCACCTCACCGTCTCGAGCTGGAAGGCACCGTAGACGAAGGCGCGATCCCGGGCGTGGAGGGCCGCGGCCCGCTCGGGGTGCCGGTCGAGGCGGTCGGCCAGCGCCTCGGGCCGCCACCGGGGCACGAGCAGGTTCCAGTAGGCCACCCGCGCCCCGGGCCGCGCCGCCCGCGCCGTGAGCGCCATCAGCTCGGCGTGCTCCTCGGCCGAGAGGTACTCGGGCACGTCGGAGTAGTTGAAGGCCGAGAAGCTCCCCGGCGGGCACTCCCGCAGGAAGGCCCGCAGCTCCCCGTGGACCAGGCGCACCCGCTCGGCCCCGCCGCCGGCCATCGCCGCGTGCCCGGCCCGCGACAGGTAGGGGTGGGCGGCCTCGAGGTCGGGGAAGCGGCCGGCGAGCATCCACTGCACGAAGGGGTTGGTCCGCACGGGAATCGCCGTGAGCGCGTGCTCGGCCCGGGCGAGGAAGGCGTCGGCCACCGAGCCCTCGACGTGGCGGAACTGCTCCGGGCTGCGCCCGCGGCGCTCCATGACCGCCCGGCTGAAGAACAGGCGGAACAGCCAGCGCCACCGGCGGGTGTTCCAGCGGCGGTCGTAGAAGCGCCGCTGCTCGGCGAGGTCGTCGAGGGCGAGCAGCGCGTCGACCACGGCGCGGCGGTGGACCAGGGGCAGCACCCGGGTGCGGAACAGGGCGAGGTAGCGCTCGAAGCGCCCGGCGCCGGCGATGCCCTCGCGCACCAGCGCCTCGCGGGCGTCCCACCAACGGCGGGCCTCGTCGGAGAGCGCGTCGCGAAGGTGGTGGTAGAACCACACCCGCCGTCCGGGCGCGTCGAATCCGAGCAGGGAGCGCATCCCCTCCACCGGGAGGTGCCGGAAGGCGGCGAGCTTGAGCTCGGCGAGGGCGAGCTGCGGGCGGCTGACGTCGAGGGCGGTCACGCTGCGGGCGCCGGCGATGGCGAGGGCGAAGGCGTTGTCGCCGGCGGCGCACACGCTGAGCACGTCGTCTTCCGGCCCCACGGCCAGCGCCTCGACCAGCACCGCCGGGTCCTCCCAGGCCTGGGCGTAGGACAGCCGCCCGGCCAGCACCGCCTCGGCCGTGCCCGGCGCGGCGGCCCGGCTCAAGCCTCCTCCAGCAGGCGCACCGTGCCGGCGCCGCCGTCCACCCGCAGCCGGTCGCCGGTGCGGACCCGGGCCATCACCCCCCGCGCGCCGACCACCGTCGGGATGCCGAACTCCCGGGCCACCACCGCCGAGTGGCTGAGCAGGCTGCCCCGCTCGACGACGATGGCCGCCGCCCCCGGAAACAGCGGCACCCAGCCGGGATCCGTGCGGTAGGCGACGAGGATCTCGCCGTCGAGCGGTTCCTCGCCCCGAGGGTCGGTGACGACGCGGGCGGGCGCCTCCACGACGCCGGGGCAGGCCCCGAGCCCGACGATGTCGCCCTCCGCCGCGGCGGCGGGCCGCCCGGTGAAGCGGTTGTGGGCCCACACCGGCCCCCAGGTGTGGAAGCGGTCGGCCGGGGCCGGCTCGCGCTCCCAGCGGGCGTACTCGGCCCGGCGCAGGGCGACGAGGCCCCGCAGGTCGACGGTGGGGGTGGTGCCGCGCACCCAGCCGAGCGCCTCCTCGACGGTGAGCCAGGTGACGTCCTCGGCGGCGTCCAGGGCGCCGGCCCGGACGAGGTGGCCGCCGAGCGCCGCGAAGATCTCGCGCACCCGACCGAAGATGCGCGTCCGCAGGAACCGGAGGTTCTCGCGGGCCTTGACCCGCGCCCGGGCGAAGCGCAGCACCGCCCGGAAGACCCGGGCCCGCCAGCCGGACAGCTCCCGGGCCACCGTCGCCTCGGCCTCGGCGCGCAGGCGGCGCTCCTCCTCGCCCCAGGTGGCCGGGTCCAGCGGCTCGCCGGCGAGGTAGCCCCGCAGCAGGCCGACCAGCTCGGCGGGGCGCTGGCGGAAGGTGGGCACCTCCAGCTTGAGCTCGTCGGCGCAGCGGTCGCCCCAGCGATCGATCCAGTCGTCGAAGGCGCGGCGCAGCTCGGGCCAGCGCCCCAGCCCGGCGAGCACGGCGGCGTCGTCGGCCTCGCCGGTGAACAGCGCCAGGGCCTCCGGGTTGCGCCGCACCCGCCCGGCCAGGGCCAGGGCGTCGCGGGTCGGCGCGGTGCTGTCCAGGCCGCCCTCGCCGGCGAGCAGGGCGTTGTGGATGTCGGGGTGCCCCGGCAGCCAGCGCCCGCTCAGGGATCGGAGCAGGCCGAAGCCGATCATCACGAAGAAGTCGTTGACGATGGGCGTGGACCAGGCCCAGAGCAGCTCCCGCTCGAGCTCGTGGTAGCCGTCGAGGATCTCGAAGGGCGACTCGGCGGCGAGGTCGCGGCGGCGGTGGGCGGCGAGCGCCCGGTCGAAGCGGCGGTGGAAGTCGGCGACGAGGCGGTGGAGGGTGGCGACGCGCCAGGCCATCACCCCGGCGAGTCGGACGAGGCGCAGCAGGTCGCCGAGGCGGCCGCCCC
This sequence comes from Deltaproteobacteria bacterium, assembly GCA_015489145.1. Lineage (GTDB taxonomy): Bacteria > Myxococcota_A > UBA796 > UBA796 > UBA2385 > S143-5. Next base: position 1,597 of record WGAH01000049.1, on the reverse strand, counting down.
CGTCGTCGAAGGCGGCGTCGGCGTCGGCGGCGACCTCCGACACCCCCATCATCTGCTCGAGGAAGTGGCGGTTCCAGCGGTAGCCGGGCAGCAGCGACACCAGCCGGTACCAGGCGTTGAGGTTGTAGTAGATGCGCCCGCGAACCAGGCCGATCATGCGCGGAAAGATGCTGGCGTTCGCGCGAATCGCCTCGCGCGGCACCCCCATCACCTCGCAGAAGAGCTGGTAGACGATCGCGTAGGCGTCGCGGGCGAAGGTGTAGGTCAGCGGCCGGACGAGGCCGTGGTAGCTCTCGATGATGTTGCTGTTGTCCCACAGCAGGCGGCGGCCGCGCGGGGCCGGCCGGGCGACGGGACGGACCTGCAGGTAGAAGGGCTGCCCGCGGAGCACGGTGAACTCGACGTCGGCGGGAACGCCGAGGAGCTGTTCGAGGCGCAGGCCGTCGGCGACGAGGCGCCGGATCACCGGGTCCGGGAGGCAGGGGCGGTCGCGATCGCCCTCGGGAACGGCCACCTCGGCGGGGCGGCCGTCCACGAGGCGCACGGCGACGTCCTTGTGGGCGACCGTGACCACCGGCTCGCCGCCCTCGCGGCGGGGCACCCGCCAGGTGTCGGCGGGCACGCTGCCCTGCACCACGCCCTCGCCGAGACCCCAGGCGGCGCTGATCAGCGCGTGGTCCGGGTCGTCGGGGTCGGTGGAGAACAGCACCCCCGAGGCGTCCCCGGCGACCATCTCCTGCACCACCACCGCCACCGGCGTGGGGGGCAGGCCGTTGGCCTCGCGGTAGGCCCGCACGCGCTCGCTGTCGCCGCTGGCCCGGCACCGCCGGATCGCCGCGCGCAGCCCCTCGGCGTCGGTGACCCCGAGCACCGTCTCGAACATGCCGGCGAAGCTGTGCTCCGCCGAGTCCTCCGCCACCGCCGAGGAGCGCACCGCCGCCCGCTCCCAGCCGGCGGCCCCGAACAGCTCGACGGCGGCGTCGAGCGCCTCGTCGAGGGCCTCCTCCGGCACGTCGGCGTGGAGCACGAAGAAGTCGGGCACCTGGAAGCCGTGGCGCACCAGGCGGGCCAGGCCCATCGCCTTGCCGCCGAGCCGGGCGCGGTCGGGCTCGCCCTGGCGCAGCGCGTCGCCCCAGGTGAGGGCCGGGTGGTTGAGCACGGCGGGACCTCCACGCCCCCGGCGGGCCTTTCGCCCGCCACCGGGGGCGATCGTGAGAATGCTGTTCGGTCTATCCACCGGCCCGAGGGGCCGCTATGCTGCACCCCACACCCCGCGCCGCCGGAACCCGCATGTCGCGCCACCCGATTCGCCGTGGACCCGCCAACGCCTTCCTGAGCTGGCGCCTGGAAGGCTGGCGGCCCGAGCAGCCCGGCGTCGCCTTCCCGGTGAGCCTGGCCGCCTACCAGGAGGGCCCGAACCTCGGCCTCTACCTCACCCCGGCCAGCGTCGAGGGGGTCGTCGCCTCCCTCGGACTTCCCGACGACGACCCGGCGCTCCTGCGCCATCCCGCCCTGCCGCCGCGGCGACCCGCCGTGCGCCTGACCTCGCTGGGGCGCCTGCGCGCCGGCGAGGCGGGCTGGCCGGGCGAGACCGAGC
>WGAH01000048.1 GCA_015489145.1 Deltaproteobacteria bacterium | reverse complement strand
GGGCGGGAATACCGGCCTCTGGCCGGCATTCGGGAGGCTGGCGGAGCGCGGGCCGAGGAGCGCCGGCCTCGGGCCGGCACGGGCCGCCCGGGATCGGGGCCGGTTAGGAGGCCGCATGATCACCCGACTCGACCACGTCGCCATCGCCGTTCCCGACCTCGACCGCGCCATCGCCCGCCTCGCCGAGGACCTCGGCCTCGACTTCGCCGGGCGCGAGGACGTCGAGGCCGCCCGCACGACCACCGCCTTCTTCCCGGTGCCCGGCACCCGCATCGAGCTGATCCACCCGCTCCGGGGCGAGGGGCCCGTCGCCCGCTTCCTCGACCGGCGCGGCGGCGGCCTGCACCACCTCTGCTTCGCCAGCGACGACCTCGACGCCGACGTCGCCCGCCTCCGGGAGCGCGGCTGGCGCTTCCTCACGGACGGGCCGGTGCCCGGGGCGCACGGCAGCCGCGTGATCTTCGCCCACCCCTCCAGCATGGACGGCGTTCTCGTCGAGCTGGCCGAGCACCCGGCGCGCGGAGACGAGGGGTGAGGCCCCGCCCCGCCGTGGGCGAGCAGACCACCCTGGCCGACCGCAAGCGCCGGGCCGGCCAGCGCCTGGTGGTGGGCTTCGACGGCCCGGTGGCCAGCGACGACCTGCGCCGCCTGTGCCGCCTCACCACCCCGGCCGGCTTCATCCTGTTCGGCCGCAACGTGGAGGAGCCCGCCCAGGTGGCCGAGCTGGGCCGCGAGCTCGACGCCTTGTGCGACCCCCACCTCCCCGGGCTGGTCTGCATCGACCAGGAGGGCGGCGCGGTGCTGCGCCTGCGCGAGACGGCCTGGCCGCCGGCCCGGGCGCTCGGCGAGCGCGACCAGCCCGAGCTCACCCGCGAGGTGGCCCGGGCGATGGGGGCCGAGCTGCGCGCCGTGGGCGTCCACGTCGACCTCGCCCCGGTGGCCGACCTCGGCCGGGGCGGCGGCACCCGCGAGGACCGCGCCTTCGCCGACGCCCCGGAGGCCGTCGCCCGGCACGTCGCCGCCTTCGTGCGCGGCCTGCACGACGCCGGGGTGGTCGCCTGCCCCAAGCACTTCCCCGGGCAGGGGGCGGCGGACGGCGACGCCCACGAGGTGCTGCCCACGCTCGACCGCGACCCGGGCGACCTCGACCGGGCCGAGCTCGTGCCCTTCCGGTCGGCGCTGGCGGCCGGGGCGGCGGCGGTCATGGCGGGCCACGTCCGGGTGCCCGCCTGGGACGAGCGCCACCCGGCGAGCCAGTCGGCGGCGGCGGTGCGCGACCGGCTGCGCGGCGACCTCGGCTTCGGCGGGGTCGTGATCTCCGACGACCTCGAGATGCGGGCGGTGCTCGGGCGCTGGCCCCTCGACGAGCAGCTCGACCGCGCCTGCCGGGCCACCGTCGACCTGTTCATCGTCGGCAGCTCGGTGGAGGCCGCGGCGGCGGCCTGGGAGGCGCTCATCCACCTCCAGGAGTCCGACCCCCGCCACGACGACCTCGCCACCGACAGCGAGAAGCGCGTCGCCCGGCTGCGGCTCCGCGCCCGGCGGCCCGGGGGCGCGCGGCCGGGGCTCGAGGTGGTCGGCTCCCTGGAGCACCGCATGCTCGCGCGCATGGCGGCCTCGTGACGGCCTGGGCGCTGCTGGCCTGGGCGGGCTGCGGCGCGCTGCGGGCCCCGCCCGAGCCCCTGTGGCCCGCGCCGCCCGAGCCGGCGCTGGTCGAGGCGAGCTGGGCCGACGGGCGCCTCGCGGTGGCGCTTCGGTTGGTGCCGCCGGGCGGCCGGGCGGCCGAGGCGGCGCTCGTCGGCACCGCCTGGGCCGGGGCGTCGCGCCTGGGCGAGCTTCCTCCGCTCACCGTCGAGGTTCCGGCGGAAGGCGCCGTCGTGACCTGGGGGCCGGTGGCGCTGCCCGAGACGCCCGGGGAGGTGGCGGTGCGGGGCACGGTGCGCTGGACCCCCGGCGGGCGGGCGGTGTTCTTCACCGGCGAGGTCCCGGTGGCGGCCGCCGGGGAGTGACGCCGGCCCGACGCCGGGCCCCGCCTGGAGCCGGGGAACGGGGGCCGTCTCCGCCCGTGGGCCCGGCCGCCGCGATGCGCTACGGTGAGGGCGCCGCCGGCCTCCTGGAGCCGGCCCGTGGAGGACCCGCCGTGATCGCCTCGCTCCTCGCCCTGCCCCTCGCCTTTTCCCTCGGCGCGGCGCGCGCCTGCGAGCCGCTTTCCGAGCCTCCCGAGCGCCTGCAGGTCGCCTGGATCTCGCCCCTGCGCGCCACCGTCGGCGGCGGCGCCTGGATGGAGGTGGTGCGCGTCTCCGACCTGCGGAGCTGGGTCCGCACCCACGGCGCCGACACGACGCGCCTCCTCGAGGGCCTGGGCATGGTGCCCCGCGGCGGCAACCGCCGGGCCGAGGGGCCGTGGAAGATCACGATCTTCGACGTGGAGCGCGACTGGCTGTGCCGCCCCGTCGAGGACGCCGAGCCCGGCGAGGACCGCTACGGGGTGGCGGCCTGCGAGGCCGGCGAGCAGCGCCCCCTGCGCGGCCACAAGAAGGGCTGGACCGGCTGCGGCTACACCCTCGACGTGGCCGACGCCACCCGGGGCCTCGACGTGTACCGCGTGCAGTGGGAGGTCGCGAGCGCCTGGGGTTTTTGCGTCATGCCCCTGGAGCGCTTCCTCGGCGGGGCCTGAACGCCGGCGCAACGGCGGCGGGGCGTGGCGCATCTGGAGGGTCGGGACGCCGGGTCCCGCGCTTTCGGGAGGTCGCGCATGGGTTGGCTCGGAAAGCTGTTCGGCGGCGGGGAGCGGGTGCTGCCCACCCCGGTCGAGACGCTCGCCGGCTTCGAGGAGGCGGTGCGCGCCCGCAAGGGCCCCGTCATCGTCAACGTCACCAGCCCCACCTGCGCGCCCTGCCGGCGCCTCGCCCCCGTCCTCGACTCGGTGGCCCACGACTACCGGGGCAAGGTGGGGGTGGTGACGGTGAGCACCCACGTCGCCGACCCGGTGCTCCTCGGCCGCCTCGGCGCCCGGGCCACGCCGACGATCATCGTCTACGAGGACGGCGAGGAGATCGGCCGCATGGTGGGCTTCCGCCCGCGGGGCTGGTTCGACGAGATGATCCGCGCCGAGTTCGGCGCCTGAACCGCGGCTTCAGCCGGCGTCCGCCGACCAGGTCGCCACCGGCTCCATCCCGGCGGGGGGCGCGGCGAGGCGGGGCGGCGTCCAGCGGCCCGGCAGGCCGATCTCGGCGGCGCCGATGGCGAAGTGCAGCATGGCGATGCCCATGTCGAGGCGTTGCAGGTCCGGGATGCCGAGGCGGGCGTTGGTCTCGCGGTAGCCGGGCGTGCGGGCGAGGAGCAGGTGGACCGCGCCGTCCGGGTCGCGCAGCAGGCGCCAGGGCTGCCGGTTGGAGGAGGAGGGGGCGAGGCGCACGAGCTCCAGCGCCGGGCCGAGGGGGTCGGCCGGGT
>WGAH01000047.1 GCA_015489145.1 Deltaproteobacteria bacterium | reverse complement strand
ACCGAGGGGGGCGTCTCCATCTTCTTGATGCCGCCGAGCGCCTTCTCCATCTTGTTGATGCGGCGGGTCCAGCTCAGGGCCTCCTTCTTCTTGAGGAGCTCGAAGCGGCCCTCGTCGCGGGCCTTCTCCAGCTCGACGAGCTGGTCGATGGACTGCTTGACGGTCTTGAAGTTCGTCAGCGTGCCGCCCAGCCAGCGGTTGTTCACGTAGAACATGCCGCAGCGGGTGGCCTGCTCCTCGACGATGTCGCGGGCGGCGCGCTTGGTGCCGACGAACAGCACGGTGCCGCCGCGGGCCACCTCGCCGGTGACGAAGCGCGTGGCCTCGACCAGCGCCCGGGCCGTCTTCTGGAGGTCGATGATGTGGATCCCGCCCTTCTCGCCGTAGATGTACGGCTTCATCTTGGGGTTCCAGAGGCGGGTCTGGTGCCCGAAGTGCACGCCGGCTTCGAGCAGGTCGCGCAGCGACACGGTGGCCATGGTCTCTCCTGGGGGGCCCGTCGCGCGGGCCGGTTCGGGTTGTTCGACCGCCGGCGCGGGCCTCCACCGGCCGCCGACCCGGCGAACCGGCACCTCCGAGACCCCGCGGTGCTCCGGCGTGGACGTCCCCGGGCAGGCGCCCGGAGCCGGGCCGCTGTAGCACGAGGCCCCCGGCCGGGCAAGGCGCCCCCGTGGCATGATCTCCGGCGAGCCCAGGAACCGAGGAGGCCGGGATGCGCGAGGTGCTGATCGAGCGGGCCGTGCCCACGCCGGCGGGGGAGGCCCGGGTCGAGGTGGTCGTCGGCGACATCACGCGGGAGGAGGTGGACGCCATCGTCAACGCCGCCAACTCCATGCTCGCGCACGGCGGCGGGGTGGCCGGGGCGATCCGCCGGCGGGGCGGCCCCGAGATCGTCGAGGACTCCCGTGCCGCCGCCCCGGTCCCCGTCGGCGAGGCCGCCGTGACCCGCGCGGGTCGCCTGCCGGCCCGCATGGTGGTCCACGCCGTCGGCCCGCGGTGGGGCGAAGGCGACGAGGACGACAAGCTCGCCCGCGCCGTCCGCAGCGCCCTGCGCCTCGCCGCCGAGCACGGCGCCGCATCGGTGGCCGTCCCCGCGATCAGCACCGGGATCTACGGCTTCCCGGTGAAGCGGGCCGCGCCGATCCTCGTGGAGACCGCACTCGACGTGCTGGCCCGGCACCAGGGGCCGCTCCGCACCGTGCGCTTCATCGACATCGACGCCTTCACCGCCGGGCACCTCGCCCGGGCCCTGGCCGAAGCGATCCCCGAGGCGCCGTAGGGCCGATCAGGCCGAGGGCTGCGCGCCGGAGGGGGCTTCCTTGCGGCCGCAGCACTTCTTGAACTTCTTGCCGCTGCCGCAGGGACAGGGGGCGTTGCGGCTCACGCCGTGCTCGGCGGCGAAGCGGCGCGTCTCCTCGCCGGGGGCGGGGCGACGCGGCGCCGCCGGGGCGGCCGCCGCCGGCTGCGCCGCCTGCCGCGCCGCCTGCTCGGCCGCCTGCCGGGCCGCCGCCAGCCGCGCCTGCACCTCGGCCATCGTCGGCACCGGCGTCTCCTCGCGCTTGCGGGCCGGCGCGCCGCCGCCGGCCGCCTGGAAGGGGCTCTCGATCTCGCTTTCGGCCTCGGCGGCGGCCTCCTGCTTCTCCAGGCGCAGGATGCGGCTCACCACGGCCTCGTCGCGCAGCGAGTTCATGAGCTGGAACATGCGCGTGCCCTCCTTCTTGTACTCGAGGAGGGGGTTGCGCTGGCCGTAGCCACGCAGGCCGATGCCGTCGCGCAGGCGGTCCATCGCCAGGAGGTGGTCCTTCCAGTACTGGTCGGTGAGCTGGAGCAGCAGCATGCGCTCGACCTGCCGGAGCTGCTCGGCGCCGATCTCCTCCTCCTTGCGCTCGTAGGCCTCCATCGCCTCCGCCAGGATGCGCTGGCGGATGTCCTCGTAGGCCATGTCGCGGATCTCGTCGTCCTCCTCGGTCCACTCCAGCGTGAAGATCTTCTTGAGGTCCTTCTTGAGGGCGGCGATGTCCCAGCGCTCGGGGTTGCCCCCCTGCTGGACGTGCTCGTCGAGGATGTCCTGGACGAGGTTCTCGATGGCCTCGACCACCAGCTCGCGAATGTTCTCGCCCTCCAGGGCGCGCCGGCGCATCTTGTAGATCGCCGTGCGCTGGAGGTTCATCACGTCGTCGTACTCGAGCAGGTTCTTGCGGATGTTGAAGTTGTGCCCCTCGACCTTCTTCTGGGCGTTCTCGATCGAGCGGTTGATCCAGCGGTGCTCGATGGGCTCGTCGTCCTCGAGGCCCATCTTCTCCATCCACACGATGAGCTTCTCGCCGCCGAAGATGCGGAGGAGCTGGTCTTCGAGCGAGAGGTAGAAGCGGCTGGAGCCCGGGTCGCCCTGGCGGCCGGAGCGGCCGCGGAGCTGGTTGTCGATGCGCCGGGACTCGTGGCGCTCGGTGCCGAGGATGTGCAGGCCGCCGGCGGCGAGGACCTCCTCGCGCTCCCTGGCGCAGATCTCCTTGTAGCGGGCGAGCGCGGCCTGGTAGCCCTCGGGATCGCGCCGGGGGTCGGCCTCGGCCCGGGCCAGGCCCTCGGGGTCGCCGCCGAGCTTGATGTCGGTGCCGCGCCCGGCCATGTTCGTCGAGATCGTCACCTGGCCCTTGCGGCCCGCCTGGGCGACGATCTCGGCCTCGCGGGCGTGGTTGCGCGCGTTGAGCACCTCGTGGGGGATGCCGCGCTGGCGCAGCAGCCGGCTGACGATCTCGCTCTTCTCGACGGAGACCGTGCCGACGAGCACCGGCTGGCCGGACTTGTGGCACTCCTCGATCTCGTCGAGGACGCGCCGGAACTTCTCGGCCTGGGTCTTGTAGACGACGTCGTCGTAGTCCTTGCGGATCACCGGCTTGTTCGTCGGGATCACGATGACGTCGAGGTTGTAGATCTTGAGGAACTCGTCCCGCTCGGTCTCGGCCGTGCCGGTCATGCCGGCCAGCTTCTCGTACATGCGGAAGTAGTTCTGGAAGGTGATCGTCGCGTAGGTCTGCGACTCCTGCTCGACCTTGAGCTTCTCCTTCGCCTCGACCGCCTGGTGCAGGCCGTCCGACCAGCGGCGCCCGGGCATCAGCCGGCCGGTGTGCTCGTCGACGATGACCACCTTGCCGTCGAGCACCACGTAGTCGCGGTCGCGCTTGAACAGCGTGTGGGCCTTGAGCGCCTGGTTGACGTTGTGGAGGATCTCCATGTTGTGGGGGTCGTAGAGGTTGTCGATGCCGAGCTTCTCCTCGACCTTGTCCACCCCCGAGTCCGTCAGCGTGACCGCGCGGTTCTTCTCGTCGACCACGTAGTCGATCTCGTTCTGGAGGAGCGGGACCACGCCGTCGATCACGTAGTAGCGCTCGACGCTCATGCCGGTGGGGCCGCTGATGATCAGCGGCGTGCGCGCCTCGTCGATGAGGATGCTGTCGACCTCGTCGACGATGGCGTAGTGGTGCCCGCGCTGGACGTAGTCCTCCAGCCGGAACTTCATGTTGTCGCGCAGGTAGTCGAAGCCGAACTCGTTGTTGTAGCCGTAGGTGATGTCGGCGGCGTAGGCGGCCTTCTTCGACGCCGGGTCGCGGTCGGCCGACAGGATGGTGCCGACGCTCATGCCGAGGAAGCGGTAGATCGTGCCCATCCACTCGGCGTCGCGCTTCGCGAGGTAGTCGTTGACGGTGACGACGTGGACGCCCTTGCCGGTGAGCGCGTTGAGGTAGACCGGCAGGGTGGCGACCAGGGTCTTGCCCTCGCCGGTCTTCATCTCGGCGATCATGCCCTGGTGGAGGACGATGCCGCCGAGGATCTGCACGTCGAAGTGCCGCATGTCGAGGGTGCGCCGCGCCACCTCCCGCACGACGGCGAAGGCCTCGGGCAGCAGGTCGTCGAGGGTGGCGCCGTTGGCGAGCCGCCGCTTGAACTCCGGGGTGAAGGCCTTGAGCTCGTCGTCGGACAGCTCGCGCATGCGCGGCTCGAGGGCGTTGACCTTGGCGAGCGTCGGCATCAGCTTCTTGAGGTAGCGGTCCGAGCGGGAACCGATGATCTTCCTGACGACCTCTTCCAGGCCAAGCATGCGAACTCCTGGGGCGGGCTTCCGGGCCGGATGCGCCCGACGCCCGAACGGCGAAAGCTGCGCGCGAAACCCACCGGGGTCAAGGGCAGCGATGGGGGCAGTTATTCCAGGTAGGCGAGCGGGTCCACCGGCTCGCCGTCCACGTAGACCTCGAAGTGCAGGTGGGGACCGGTGACGTGGCCGGTGCGACCGACGGCCGCGATCCGCTGCCCCCGGCGGACCTCGTCGCCGACGTGGACGTAGATGCGCGAGGTGTGGGCGTAGCGGGTGACGATCCCGTAACCGTGATCGATCTCGAGCATCCGGCCGTAGCCGCTGCTCCAGCGGGCGGTGATCACGACGCCGGGGGCCGGGGCCCGGATCGGCGTGCCCACCGGGGCGTAGATGTCGATGCCGCGGTGGAACTTCACCCGGTGGTTGAAGGGCGAGCGCCGGTAGCCGAAGCCGCTGGTCAGCGTGCCCTGCACCGGCCAGCTCGTCGGCAGGGCGGCCTGCATCGCCCGCCACTCCTCGGCGGACTCCACCAGCTCGCCCAGCGCCGGCTCGGCCGCCTCCAGGCCGTCGAGGGTGTCGTCGAGACGCCGGGCGAGGGCCTCGGCCCAGGCGGCATCCCCGGTGGGGGCCGCGTCGTCGAGGCCCGCCTCGCCCATCGGGTCGCCCAGCTCGCCGGGCTCGGGCGGCAGGCCCGTGTCGCCGGACCAGTCGAGGTCGGCCTCGGCGGCGGCGGCCCGGTCGTCCTCGTCGACCGGACCCCACCCGGGAAGGGCGCCGGCATCGACATCCTCGAGCTGGGAACGGTACAGGCGCAGGCGCATCAGCGCGGCGTCCAGCTCGTCGAGGCGGGCCTCGACCTCGCGCAGCTCCTGCTTGAGGGCGAGGTTCTCGCGGAGCAGGGCGTCGCGTTGCTCGATGCCGTCGAGCTCGCGGAGGAAGGACAGCCCGCCGAGCACGGCGAGGGCGACGGCGAGGACGGCGCCGCCGGCCAGGAGGCGCAGGGCGCCGGCACCGAGGCGGACCTGCCGCGCGGGCCCACCGCCCCCCTCGGGAACGAGGAGCACCGTCCAGCGCCGCCGGGGCGAGGGCCGGGGAGCCGGCCGCAGCGGCGGCGGCGCGCGCCCCTCGTCCCGACCCGCCATCCCGACCTCAGGGCACCGCGTCGACGCGAGCGATGATGACGGTGATGTTGTCGTCGCCGCCCCGCTCGCAGGCGAGCTCGATCAGGCGGCGGGCGGCCTCCTGGGGGCCGTGGTCGAGGGCCATCTCGCCGATCTCGCCCGTCTCGACGAAGTTGCTGAGGCCGTCGGAGCACAGCACGAAGCGGTCGCCCCGGCGCACCGCCTGCACCTGCACGTCCACCTCGACTTCCTCCATGTAGCCGAGGGACCGGGTGATGATGTTCTTGAGCTTGTGGGTCTTGGCCTGCTCGGGGGTGATGAGGCCGGCCTTGATCTTCTCGTTGACCAGGGAGTGGTCCTCGGTGAGCTGCTCGATGCGGCCGTCGCGCACCAGGTAGCCGCGGCTGTCGCCGACGTGGGCGATGAAGGCGTTGCCCCCCTGCACCAGCAGGGCGAGGCAGGTGGTCCCCATGCCCTGGTACTCCGGCTCCTCGCGGGCCTTCTCGAAGATGCGCTTGCCGGCGAGGCGCACGGCGTAGCGGAGCTTCTCGCGCGTCACCTCGACGGGGCCGTCGGCCGGGTCGACGTCGTGCTCCTCGGGGCGGAACTCCATGGAGGTCAGCACCTCCTCGACCGTGTTGACCGCGATGGCGCTGGCGAACTCGCCGCCGACGTGGCCGCCCATGCCGTCGCAGACGACGTAGAGGTTCAGCTCCTCGTTGATGAGGTAGTTGTCCTCGTTGTTCGTCCGCTTGACGCCCACGTCGGTCATGCCGCACGAGGTGATGCGCATCCCGTCTCCCGCGTGCCTGCCCGGCCGCCTCGGGCCGCGACCCGGCGAGGATTCGCGAGCCCCGCGCACGCCGCGACGACCGGCAAGATCGCGCCCTAACGCCCCCCT
>WGAH01000046.1 GCA_015489145.1 Deltaproteobacteria bacterium | reverse complement strand
CCGGTGAGCCGCGCCCAGGCGCGCAGGGCCACGGCGCGCACCGCCGCCCGGGGCCCCGGCGGCTCGTCGAGCCAGGGCTCCCCCGGCGGGTCGGCCTCGGCCGCGCCGAGCCAGGCGAGGATCTCGGCCCGGGTCCGCTCCCAGCCGGCGCTCATAGGGGCAGGATCCCCTGCACGGCCTGGAGCATCCGGACCCGCGCCCGGGTGACCGGGTGGGTGCCGTCGAGGAGCGCGCGGGTGCGCTCGAGGACGGTGGCGAGGTCGAACAGGCGCACCTTGGGGTCCACCGTCTCGCGGCCGTCCGGGTCGGGGGGCTCCCAGCCCACCATGACGTCGCCGGCGCCGTCCATGGCGGCGCGGACGGCGGCGTGGGTGAGGCGCCCGGCGACGAGGCGGTCGCGGAAGCTCGGGGCGCCGCCGCGCACGAGGTGGCCGAGGACGATGCCGCGCACGTCCACCGAGAGGCCGTCGGCGGCGAGCCTCTCGCCGAGGCGCTCCACCAGGCGGGCGGTGGGGACGGCCACGCCCTCGGCCTTGATCGCGAGGACGCGCCGGCGGCCGCCGCCGAAGGCGCGGCGCACGGCGGCGTGCAGGTCGGCGACGAGCTCGTCCTCGCTCCGGCCCTGCTCGCGAAAGGCCACCGCGTCGGCGGCGGCGGCGATGGCGGCGGCCATGGCGAGGTAGCCGCACTCCCGCCCCATCACCTCCATGACGAACACGCGCCGGTGGGAGCGCGCGGTGTCGCTGACGCGGTCGGCGGCCTCGACGATGGTGTTGAGCGCGGTGTCGACGCCGATGGCGGCGCCGGTGCAGGCGATGTCGTGGTCGATGGAGGCGGGCACGCCGACGACGCGCACCCCGTGCTCGACGGCGAGGCGGTGGGCGCCGGTCAGCGAGCCGTTGCCGCCGACGACGATCAGCGCGTCCACCCCGGCGAGCTTCTCCGCCGCCCGGGCGCGGCCCTCGGCGGTGCGAAAGGCGGCGGATCGCGCGCTTCCGAGGAAGGTGCCGCCGTCCTTCCAGGCGCGGCCGACCTCGCCGGGGCGCAGCTCGGTGAAGTCGCCGGCCATGAGCCCCTCGTAGCCCTCGCGCACCCCGAGGACCGTCCAGCCGGCGGCGGCGCCGACCTTGGCGGCGGTGACGACGGCGGCGTTCATGCCGGGGGCGTCTCCCCCGGAGGTGAGCACGGCGAGGACGGGCATGGCGGGCCTCCTGGCGGGGCGATGCTACCGCGGGATGCGCCGGCGGGGCCGGCCCTCCGGGACACTTCGCCGGCCTGGCGGCTCCTCGGGGCGGACCCCTCGGAGGAGTTGGCGATGCGGCGGTGGATCGCGGCGCTCGGGGCGCTGGGCTGGGCGGCCTGCCAGGCGCGTCTCGGCACGGTGACGGTGCAGGATTCCTCGACCACGACCGTCGAGCACGGCACGATCGTCGAGGAGTGGCTGGCCGACCTCGGCTTCGACGACTTCCTGGCGATGGACCTCACCACCTCCGAGGAGCTGGAGAACCGGGGCGTCGAGCCGGGCGACATCACCGACGCGCGCCTGGTCATGCTCCAGCTCGAGGCGATTTCGCCGGAGGGCGCGGACCTCTCCTTCATCCAGGAGATGTCGGTCTACGTCGAGGCGCCGGGCCTGGACCGGGTGCTCGTCGCCCACGCCGACAGCTTTCCCGAGGGGGAGGCGGTGGTCGACTTCGACGTGACCGGGACCGACATCGTGGACCACGTGGTGAGCCGGTCGATGACGCTCACCACCGAGACGCGGGCCTGGCGGCCGTCCGAGGACACGGTGGTCGAGGCGCGCTTCGCCGTCGAGGTCGGCGCGACCCTCCAGGGGGCCTGCGGGGGGTAGGCGCTCAGCGGTCGGCGGCGAGGGGCACGACGACGAAGACCTGCGAGCCCTCGCGGCGGACGACCACCAGGGCGCGGGCCTCGTCGCGGGCGAGGGCGGCGCCCAGCTCGTCGGGGGTGCGGACCGGGGCGCCGTTGACCGTCACCAGGCGGTCGCCGGGCTGGAGGCGGCCCCGGGCGGGGCCGTCGGGGTGGACCCGCGCGACGGCGAGCCCGTCGGCTTCCTGCCGGATCACCACGCCGAGGCGCGGGGCCTGGGGGGCGTCGGGGGGAACCGGGCCGGCGTTCAGGGCCTCCTCGGCGGGACGCTCTCCCAGGACGACGGTGACGGCCTGCTTCTCGCCGTTTCGCACCACGTCGAGGCGCAGGCGCTCCCCCGGGCGGTGGCGGCCCACGGCGCGGACGAGGGCGGCGGCGCCCTCCCGGGCGGGCACGGGTTGGCCGTCGAGGGCGACCACCACGTCGCCGGCCCGCAGCCCGGCCGCCTCCGCCGGGGTGCCGGGGTAGACCTCGCCGAGGACGACGCCGCGCTCCACGCCGAGGGCCTCGGCCAGCTCGGCGTCGAGGTCGCGCAGGCCCACGCCGATCCAGCCGCGCGGCACCCGCCCCTCGGTGCGGAGGGCGTCGAGCTCCTCGCGCACCTGGTCGATGGGGATCGCGAAGCCGAGGCCCTGGCCCCAGGGGTTGACGGCGGTGTTGATGCCGACGACCCGGCCGCGCAGGTCGAACAGGGGGCCGCCGGAATTGCCCGGGTTGATGCTGGCGTCGGTCTGGATGTAGTCGTCGTAGGGGCCGGAGCCCAGGGCGCGGCCCTTGGCCGAGACGATGCCCTCGGTGACGCTGCGGGCGAGGCCGAAGGGGCTGCCGATGGCGACGACGCGGTCGCCGACGCGAAGGTCGGCCGAGCGCCCCAGCTCCACCCAGGGCAGGCCGGTGGCCTCGACGCGGAGGAGGGCCACGTCGGTGCGCTCGTCGGCGCCGACCACCTCGGCGGGGAAGGCGCGGCCGTCGGCGAGCCGCACGGTCACCGCGTCGGCCTCGGCGACGACGTGGTGGTTGGTGAGCACCTCGCCGTCGGGCGAGATCAGGAAGCCCGAGCCCTCGCCGGTGGGGATGTCGGGGTGGCCCTCGGGGGGCAGGGCGTCCTCGGGG
>WGAH01000045.1 GCA_015489145.1 Deltaproteobacteria bacterium | reverse complement strand
GGGTGGCGTCCTCCGCGAGTTCCACCGTCGCCTCGACCCCCCGCCGGCCCCGGTCTCGACGCGGGGGGTCGAGGCGACGGTGGAACTCGCGGAGGACGCCACCCAGAACGCCGTGGTGATGGGGCTGCTCGCGGAGGTCCCCCCCGAGGACCGCGCCGCCCTGCGGGTCGCCGTGGCCCTGCTCGGCGATCGCCTCGCCTTTCGCGTGCGCGAGGAGCTCGGCCTCGCCTACACCATCGGCGCGGCCACCCGCCCCTTCGCCGGCCGCACCCGCGTCGAGCTGGCGATGGCGACCCGCCCCGAGGGGGTGGACCGCGCCCTGGCCGAGACCCGCCGGGTCCTCGCCGACTTCCGGCGCGCGCGCATCGACGAGGACGGCGTGCTCCGCGCCCGCAACGCCCTGCGCGGCCGGGCGATCATGCGCCGCATGAGCCGCGTGTCCCTGGCGGCCAGCCTCGGCACGGAGCTGCTCCGCGACCGCCCCGCCGGCGCCGGCCGCGCCGACATCGACGCCCTCGCCGCCGTCACCGCCGCCGACGTCCGCCGCGCCCGGAACCGCTGGCTGCGACCGGAGCGCTTCAGCACCGTCGTGGCGCGGTAGGTCGGCTCAGCCGCCCAGCCCGAGCTTGTCGGCCACCTCGGCGGCGGTGCGGCCCTCGATGGCGAGCTCGAGGTCGCGCTCGATGCGCCGCTGGGCGAAGGGGGCCGACACCTCGTCGAGCTTCGCCGACAGGGCGGCGATGCGCTGGCGGTCGCGGCCCTTCATCGCCTCCTCGAGCTGGGCGATGATCTCCTCGAAGCGCTTTTCCTCGTCGGCGGTCATCAGCTCGCCGTCCTCGCGCATGGCGGCGCGGAGGTGGTGGACGATCTGCTCGGCCTCCACCCGCGTCTCGATGAGCAGCCGCTCGTCGATGTCCTCCTCGGCGTGGTCGATGGCCTGCTCGAGCATCGCCTCGATCTCCTCGTCGGTGAGGCCGTGGCTCGGCTGCACCTCGACGCTGGCCGACACGCCGGTGTGCGTCTCGATGGCGCTCACCCGCAGGATGCCGTCGGTGTCCACCGTGAAGTTGACCTGGATGCGCGGCACCCCGGCGGGCAGCGGCGGGATGCCCGTGAGCTTGAAGCGGGCGAGCGAGCGGTTGTCCTTGGCCATCTCGCGCTCGCCCTGCACGACGTGCAGGCTCACCGCGGTCTGGCCGTCGACGTGGGTGGTGAACTCCTGGGTGGCCGAGGCGGGCATCTGGGTGGTGCGGGGGATGATGCGCTCGGTGACCCCGCCCATGACCTCGAGGCCCAGGGACAGCGGCACCACGTCCACCAGCAGCACGTCGTCGGCCAGCTCGCTGTGCCCGCCGAGGATGTCGGCCTGCATGGCGGCGCCGAGGGCCACCACCTGGTCCGGGTCGAGGTCGACGTGGGGCTCGCGGCCGAACAGCTCGGCGACGTAGCGGCGCACGAGGGGCACGCGGGTGGACCCGCCGACGAGCACGACCTCGTCGATGTCGCCGGGGGCCAGGCCGGCGTCGGACAGGGCGAGGCGGCAGGCCTCGCCGGTGCGCTCGACGATGGGCCGGATGAGGCGCTCGAAGTCGGGGCGGGCGATGAGGGCCTCGACGCGGCGGCCGGCGAGCTCGACCTCGATGGTGGTGCCCTCCTCGTCGGTCAGCTCGCGCTTGGCCTTCTCGGCGGCCCGGACCGCCGCCCGGAAGGTGCTCCCGTCGGCGTCCTCGATGCCGGCCTGCTCGAGCAGCACCCGGGCGAGCGCCTGGTCGAAGTCGTCGCCGCCGAGGTGGGTGTCGCCGGCGGTGCTCAGCACCTGGAACATGCCCTCGTGAAGCTCGAGGATGCTGATGTCGAAGGTGCCGCCGCCGAGGTCGTAGACCGCCACCCGCTGCCCGTCCCGGGCCTTGTGCAGGCCGTAGGCCAGCGCCGCCGCCGTCGGCTCGTTGAGCAGGCGCAGCACGTCGATGCCGGCGAGGAGGGCGGCGTCGCGGGTGGCCTGGCGCTGGGCGTCGTCGAAGTAGGCCGGCACCGTGATCACCGCCCCGCCGGGCCGGCCGAGCAGGCACTCCTCGGCGCGGGCGTGGAGCATGCGGAGGATGAAGGACGAGATCTCGACCGGGGTGACGCGGTTGGGGCCCACCTTGAAGCGCACGACGCGGTCGTCGTCCTCGTCGAGGGGGTAGCGGAACAGCGCGGCTTCCTCGCGCACCTCGGCCGGCGACCGCCCCATGAAGCGCTTGACGCTGGTGAAGGTGATGCCCCCCGGCGCTCCGGCGGCCTCCAGCGCCGGCCAGCCAACGGACTTCGGCAGGCCGTCGTCGCCGAAGCGCACGGCCGAGGGCAGCAGCGCCCGGCCGGCGTCGTCGAGGAAGACGCGCGGCTTTCCGCCGAGGACGGCGGCGACGAGGGAGTGGGTGGTGCCGAGATCGATGCCGATGTTGCTCATGGGCGGGCCTCAGGGG
>WGAH01000044.1 GCA_015489145.1 Deltaproteobacteria bacterium | reverse complement strand
TCCTCCCGGTCCCTTCCCATGTCCCTCCTCGACCTCGCCGACCTTCGCGCCCGGCCCCTCGGTGAACTCATCGCCGAAGCCAGGGTTCGCGGCATCGACAACGCGGCCGGGCTCAGCCGGCAGGAACTCGTCTTCGACATCCTCCTCCGGCGGCTGGGGGCCAACGAGAAGGCGCTGGGCGGCGGCGTGCTCGAGACGCTCTCCGACGGTTTCGGCTTCCTCCGCTCCGTCGAGGCCGGCTTCGACCCCGGGCCCGACGACGTCTACGTCTCGCCGTCGCAGATCCGGCGGTTCAACCTGCGGACGGGCGACCACGTCCGGGGCGTCGTCCGCACTCCCAAGGACAACGAGCGCTACCTCGCCCTGATCAAGATCGAGACGGTCAACGACCGGGCTCCCGAGGAGGAGCGGAACAAGGTCCTGTTCGACAACCTCACCCCGGTGCCGGCCGAGCGCCCCCTCGCCCTCGCGCCGGGGGGCCGCGGGTCGCTGCTCGCCCGCCTGCTCGACGCCCACCTCCCCCTCGCCCGGGGGCAGCGCCTGCTCGTCGAGGTGCCGGCGGGCCTCGACGCCGCCGCCGCCGGGGCGGTGCTGGCGGATCTCGCCCGGAGCGCCGCCGCCGCCGACCCGGACCTCGCGGTGTACCGCCTCGTGATCGGCGCCCGCCCGGAGGATGCCGCCGGCGGGGAGGACCCGCGCCTGCTCGCCACCACCTTCGACGAGCCGCCCGCCCGGCACGTGCAGCTCGCCGAGGTCCTGGTCGAGCGGGTGCGGCGCCTGGCCGAGGGCGGGCGCGACGTCGTGCTCCTGGTCGACTCCTTGTCGGCGCTGGCGCGCGCCCACAACGAGGTCGCCTCGGGAAGCGGGCGGCTGTTCCACGACTTCGTCGACCCCTCCGTGTTGTGGCGGGTGCGGCGCGTGTTCGGGACGGGTCGGGCGCTGGGCGAGGGCGGCAGCGTCACCCTCGTCGCCGCGGTGCGGGAGGACCCGGCCTCGCCGCTCGACCGCCTGGTCCGCGACGCCCTGCTGCCCGGGGCCAACGCGGTGCTGCGCCTCGACCCCGGCCTGGCCGCCCTGGGGCTCCTGCCGCCGGTGGACCTCGCCGCCTCCCGGCCCTCGCCGCTCCCCGCGGGGGAGGGCCGCGACCGGGGTTTTCGCGGCGACCCGGAGCGCGACTGGCGGGCCGCCGTGGCCGCCCTGCCGGGTGACGGCGACGAGACGCCGTCCGGCCCGACTTGACAAGGCGCCGGCACCGGGAAAGAAGGGGGCGTTCCGGACGGCGTGGGCGGCGACCCCTGTGCGAGCCCCGCGCCGGTCCATCCCCGAACCGCCGCGCCGTCCGCCGGCCGAGGAAGCACCAGCCATGAAGCCCGGTATCCATCCCAACTACGTCGAGTGCACCGTCACCTGCGTCTGCGGGGCCTCCTTCAAGACCCGGTCGCTGAAGCCCGAGATCCGCACCGAGATCTGCAGCGAGTGCCACCCGTTCTTCACCGGCAAGCAGAAGATCGTCGACACCGCCGGCCGCGTCGAGCGCTTCATGCGCAAGTACGGCCTGCAGGCGAACGACTAGCGCGGTTCCGGGTCGCGCCTTGAGCCGCCTCCCGGTCCCCCGGTGCGCCCTTTCGGCCGCGGCGGCCCGGCGGCGATCCGGCCCGGCGGGGGGCGGAGCGTGAAGCCGCGTCCCTACATCGGCGGCCAGGCGATCATCGAGGGCGTGTTCATGCGCGCCCCCCGCGCGGTGGCGATGGCCGCCCGCGCGCCGGACGGGCGCATCCTCACCGAGGTGCGGCCCTACCGGCCGATCACCGACCGCCTGCCGGCGCTGGGCTGGCCCTTCGTGCGCGGCGCCGTCGTGATGGTCGAGTCGCTCGTGCTCGGCATGAAGGCGCTGTCCTGGTCGGCCGAGGTCGCCGGCGCCGGGGAGGCGGAGGAGGGCGGCGAGACGACGCGGGAGA
Source organism: Deltaproteobacteria bacterium (assembly GCA_015489145.1). GTDB lineage: Bacteria > Myxococcota_A > UBA796 > UBA796 > UBA2385 > S143-5. The sequence goes on along the minus strand of WGAH01000044.1, from coordinate 12,842 downwards.
CCTCGCGCGGGGACCAGCTCGCCATCGCCGGCTCCCTCGGCTTCGCCATCCTCGCGGGGCTCGCCTTCTTCGTGGCGCTTCCCCACCTGCTCACCGCCGGGTTGGGGCGCTGGGCGGGCTGGGGCCTCGACGCCGACCAGCCGGCCTTCCACCTGGTCGACGGCCTGTTCAAGGTGGTGCTCTTCGTCGGCTACCTCGCCGTCATCGGGCGCATGGAGGACATCCGGCGGGTCTTCGCCTACCACGGCGCCGAGCACATGACGATTTACGCCTGGGAGGCCGGCCGGCCGCTCACCCCCGACGAGGTCGCCCGGTGGAGCCGCTTCCACCCGCGGTGCGGCACCAGCTTCCTGCTGTTCGTGATCCTCGCCTCCATCGCGGTGTTCACGCCGGTCTTCGCGCTGCTGCCGCCGCTCCCGGTGCAGGGCGCGGTGCTCCGCAACCTCGCGCAGGTGGCGATCAAGCTGCCGCTCATGCTGCCGGTGGCGGCGCTGGCCTACGAGCTGATCCGGCTCTCGGCGCGCTACTACCGGGTGCCGGTGCTCCGGGCCTTCGTGCTTCCGGGGATGTGGCTCCAGCGGTTGACCACCCGCCCGCCCGACCGCGAGCAGCTCGAGGTGGCCATCGCCAGCCTCGAGGCCGCCTGGGCCTGCCACGCCGAGCAGGACGCCGACGACCTCGGGATCGAGGGGGCGGCCTTCCTCACCGGGCAGGCCGCGGCGGGTTCGCCCGGATAGCCGGGATCGCGGCGCCCCCGAGGCCCGCAGGGAGCAGGGATGTACGCGAACCTCGACGAGGCCGTCAAGCGGCTCGAAGAACTCGACCGGCAGCTCTCCGACCCCGAGGTGGTGCGGCGACCGGCGCGCCTGCGCGAGATCTCGCAGGAACGGGCGCACCTCGTGCCCATCGTGGAGCGCTGGCGGGCGCTGGAGCGGGCGCGCTCGGAGCTGGCCGAGGCGCGCGAGCTGCTCGAAGACCCCGAGATGCGCGACATGGCGGAGGCCGAGATCGCCGATCTCGAGGCGAAGCTCCCGGTCCTCGAGGCCGAGCTGCGCCGCGCCCTCGTCCCGCCCGACCCCTACGAGGGGCGCGACATCATCCTCGAGATTCGCGCGGGCACCGGGGGCGACGAGGCGGCCCTGTTCGCCGCCGACCTGTTCCGCATGTACAGCCGCTACGCCGACGCCAAGGGCTGGAGGATCGAGGTGATCAGCCAGGCCGAGATCACCGTCGGCGGGGCAGCGGGGAAGGCGGCGACGGGTTTTCGCGAGCTGATCTGCCAGGTCTCGGGGCGCGACGCCTACACCCACCTCCGCCACGAGTCGGGGGTGCACCGGGTCCAGCGCGTGCCGCTCACCGAGGCCCAGGGGCGCATCCACACCTCGGCGGCCACGGTGGCGATCATGCCCGTCGCCGAGCCCATCGAGGTGGACATCGCCGAAAAGGACCTCCGCATCGACGTGTTTCGCGCGAGCGGCCCCGGCGGCCAGTCGGTGAACACCACGGACTCGGCGGTTCGCATCACCCACCTGCCCACCGGCATCGTCGTGCAGTGCCAGGACGAGAAGTCGCAGCACAAGAACAAGGCCAAGGCGCTCAAGGTGCTCGCGGCCCGCCTCCTCGAGAAGATGCAGTCGGAAGCCGAGGCCGAGGCCGCCGAGAAGCGCCGCGCCCAGGTGGGCTCCGGCGACCGATCCGAGCGCATCCGCACCTACAACTTCCCGCAGAACCGGGTGACCGACCACCGCATCGGGCTCACGCTCTACAGCCTCGACCGGGTGATGGAGGGCGCCCTCGACGAGCTGGTGGAGGCGCTCAACGAGCACCTCATGCAGAAGCTCCTCGGCGGGGCGGCGGCGGGGTAGGCGCGTTCGCGCGGCGTCGCTCCCAGCGGTCGAGGGCCCGCTTCTGGGAGGGGCTCAGGCGCACGCCGGGGCGCACCCGGCGCAGGTGGGCGAGGGCCTCGCGCCAGTCGCGGTGCAGGCCGGCGGCGACGAGGGCGGCGGCGAGCAGGGTGGCGCTGCGGCCGTGCCCGGCGGCGCAGTGGACCAGGACCGGGCGGCCGGCGCGGCGCTCGGCGAGGGCGAAGGCCACCCCGCGGTCGAGGGCGTCGGCGCTCGGGGCGGTGGCGTCCCAGGTGGGCAGCGCGAGGTAGCGATCGGGCGGGCCGCGGCGCGGCAGCTCGCAGGTGAGGTCGATCACCGCCGGCCACGGGTCGAAGAGGTCGGCGCGGTGGGGCCAGCCGCCGAGGAGCCAGCCCGGGTGGACCGCCTGGTGCGGCGGTTCCCGGCCGAGGCGCCGCAGGGAGACGACCGCGCGCACCAGGGCGTGCCACGGCAGGAACAGGACGAGGGACCAGGCCGGAAGCGTGCCGTCGGGGCGCTTGCCGAGCAGCCCGGGCCAGCCGGCGGCGCTGCCGAGGGCGGCCGCCCCGGTGCAGGCGGCGATCCAGGCCACCGGCCAGGCCGCCGGGGCGCCGAGGCGGGCGGCGAGCCAGCCCTCGAGGGCGGCGGCGACGAGGAGGACGAGACCCTGTTCCACGGCGGCCTCGCGGTCAGGGGCGCTGGAGCCAGACGGGGGAGGTGATCGCCCAGGCCGGCTCGTCCATCCAGGGCTCGGCGGCCTCCTCGCCCCAGGCCACGGCGAGCACCCAGGGCTGGTCGCGCAGGAGGAAGCGGACGTCGAGGCGCGGCCGGCCGCCGGAGGTGGGCGTCCAGCTCCGCAGGACCCGGCCGCCGGCGCCGACGAGGGCCACGCCGTCCAGGGGCATCCACTCGGGAGCCTCGACGACGAGGTGGGCGCTGTGGAGGACGAGGTCGCCGGGGCCGCCGGGCTCCTCGCCGGGGCCGGCGCCGTCGACGGTCAGGTCCAGGTAGGGGCCGTTAGAGGCGACGGTGCGGCCGTCGAGGATCGCCGCCTCGAGGTCGACGGCGGCCCAGGCGTCGGTGGCGGGGCGGGGCAGCCAGGTGAGCGGTCCCAGCGCGGCGAGGGGAATCCACTGGTCGAGGACGGCGGCGTAGGCGTCGAGATCGTCGAGCCCCCCGACCTGGAGGGCCGTGGGGAGCGGGTCCCAGGCGAGGGGCGGGCCGGCGGCGGCGATCCAGTCGGGGTCCACCGCGGTGATGCGGTCGGCGCTCGGGTCCATGAGGGCGAGCACCTCGCGGGCGTCTCGGCCGGCCCAGGGCGCGGCGCCGTGGGCCGGGTCGGCGGCGCGGGGCGTCCAGGGCCAGGCGTAGGGGGCGCCGGCGTCGTCGGTGGCGGCGCGGGAGCCGCCGCGGGCGAGGACGGCGCCCTTCCAGTCGTCGGCCACGGCCGCGGGGGCGACCTCGTCGTCGGCCACGAGCACCACCAGCGCCGCGCCGAGGGCCGCCGCGCGAGCCACGGTGGTCTCGGGCGCCTCGCCGACGGTGGGGTCGGGCCAGGCGGGCACGGCGAGGGCGGCGAGGAGCCGGTCGTCGGAGACGGCGCGGCGCAGGGTGAGGTCGAGGCGGGTCTCGCCGGTGACTTCCAGCGCGTCCAGGTGGCGGTGCTCCCAGGCGGGCCCGGCGCCGACCCAGGCCTCGCCGGACCAGGGCCCGGTGGGCACGCGGGCCCCGCCGGGGGGCAGCGGGAAGCTCCGGCCGTCGCCGAGCCGCAGGGTGGCGGGGAGGGGCTCGCCGTCCTCGGCGGCGACGCGCAGCCACAGGGCCCCCAGGGCACCGGCGGGCACGGCCACGTCGTCGCCGGGGGCCACGGGCTCGCCGTCGGCGCGGTCGCCGGCGGTGGCGACCAGGGCGGCGGTCCGCGCCGGCACCCGGCCGGCGAAGACCCCGTCGTCGTCGACGGGAAGGCGCGCGAGGACCGCCCCGTCGGCGTCGCGGGCCTCGACCCGGGTCCCGTCGCTTTGGCCGGCCACGTCCAGCCCGTCGGGCCACAGCGCCTCGTGGACGGTGGCGCGGGGGCCGGCGAGGAGCCGCGCGGGCGCGGTCGCCAGGATCAGGCCGCCCTCGTCGTCGAGGGCATCGGCCTCGACGGCGAGCAGCGCGCCGTCCGCCTCGAGGATCGCGCCGACCCGCTCGACCCCGGCGACCGGAAGCACCGCCAGCGCGTCGGCCCCGGCGACGTGCAGCGCCGGCTCGTCGGGCGCCAGCCACCAGCTCACCTCGGCCTCGGCGCCGTCGGCGAGGGTGCCCCGCAGGACGAGCCCGTCCCCCTCGTCTCGGGGCTCGAGGGTCGCCGCGACGAAGGCCTCGCCGCCCACGAGCGGGATCGCCTCCTCCAGGAGGTCGTCGGCGCCGTCCACCACGAGGTCCACCACCGTGCCGCCGGCCGTGCCGAGGCGGGTGAGCGCGGTGGCGGGCTGGCGGATCCAGGCCTGGAGGCGGCTGTTTTCGAGGAGCCAGTCGCCCCGTCGGCCGTCCCCCGCCTCGAGGGTGTCGTCGGAGCAGCTCACGACGCGCAGCCGGACGGTGCCCGCGGCGGGCGGGTCCGGGGCGCAGGCGGCGCCCTCGAACGGCACCGCCGAGGGCGCGCAGGCCGCGGCGAGCGCGGCGGGGACCAGCGCGACGGACGGGCGGATCAGCGGTCCTTCTCGTCGGAGGGGAAGCCGATGCGGACCGGCTGGATGCGGACCTTCTTCGCCCAGCCCGGCGGCAGGTCGCCGGTGGTGTAGACCCAGGTGCGCGTCTCGCCCTTCTTCATCGGCTTGTCGAAGCCCGGGCGCATCGGCAGGTAGCCGGGCATGTGGGTGGCGACGAGGGGCCAGTCGTCGTGGTCGAGGGGCTCGCCCTCGGCGTCGAGGTAGGAGACGCGGAGGATGAGGGTCTGGAGCGGTTCGTCGCCCTTCCAGGTCACGTCGGTGCGGAACTCCCAGCCGTTGAGGGGGCCGTCCGGGTCGCGGGCGAGGTTGATCTGCTCCATCTCGGGGGGGCCGAGCTCGATGCGGTCGGCGTACTCGCCGACCCGGAGGCGCGCCCGGGCCTCGACCTTCTTCTTGCGGTCGCCGGAGGGGTACTCCTCCATGTACTGCTTCCAGAGCTTCGCGTCGCCGGTGCGGTCGGCCTCGCGGTAGAGGGCCTCGCGGCGCTCCTCCCAGATCTTGTCGTAGAGCTGCCCCTTGCCCTTGGGGAAGCGCTCCAGGACGGCGTCGAAGGCGGCGACGGTGCCCTCCTGCTCGGCTTTTTCGAGCATCAGCTCCTCGAGGCGGATCGCCGCCTGGGTGGCGTAGGGCGAGCTGGGGTTCTCGGCGAGGAACTGCTCGTAGGCCTCGATGGTGTCGGCCTTCTGGGCCTCGGCGAAGGGGTTGGAGCAAGCGGTCCCGAGGGCCGCGACCAGGGCTGCGATGGCGAACAGGCGGTGCATCGGTTCCTCCCGGCCTCCCTGTATCGCGCGGCGGCGACGCTGCATCCCGCCCGGTCGGCGAGGGTGGGCCGCGGGTTAGCCTCGCACGGGCGAGGAGGCGCGGCATGGCCGAAACCCTGCGGGTCATCGAGATCTACGCCTCGATCCAGGGCGAGAGCACCCTGGCGGGCCTCCCGTGCGTGTTCGTGCGCCTCGCCGGCTGCAACCTCCGCTGCCGCTGGTGCGACTCGACGTGGACCTTCACCGGCGGCGAGCGCCTCGACCTCGACGCGGTGGTCGAGCGGGCCGCGTCCCACGGCATCGAGCTCGTCGAGGTGACGGGCGGCGAGCCGCTGCTGCAGGCCGGCGCGGTGCCCCTGATGCGGCGGCTCCTCGACCGCGGCCACCGGGTGATGCTCGAGACCTCGGGATCGCTGGACATCGCGCCGGTGCCCCCCGAGGTGCACGTGATCCTCGACCTGAAGGCGCCGGGCTCCGGCGAGGAGGCGCGCAACCGCTGGGAGAACCTCGCCCTGCTCCGCCCCCACCACGAGGTGAAGGTCGTGATCGCGGATCGCGCCGACTACGAGTGGGCCCGGGAGGCGGTGCGCCGCCACGACCTCGCCGCCCGCTGCCCGGTCCTGTTCAGCCCGGCCCACGGCCTCGTCGAGGCGGCCGACCTGGTGCGGTGGATCCTCGACGACCGGCTCCCGGTCCGCTTCCAGCTCCAGCTCCACAAGTTCGTCTGGCCCCCCGACCGGCGCGGGGTGTGAGGCGGGCGGCGGCCCCCCCGGTGGGATAGGGCCTCAAGCGGAACGAGCGACGACCGAAAGGAGGGTCCCTTGGCCAGCGTGACGGTACCGGTGGAGGGCATGACCTGTGGTGGCTGCGTGGCGAGCGTGACCCGCGCCCTGGAGCGCCTCGACGGCGTGAAGGCCGCCCGGGTGAGCCTCGCGGACGGGGCCGCGGAGGTGGAGTACGACCCCGAGCGGGTCGCCACCGACCGGCTCGTCCAGGCCGTGCGGGACGCCGGTTTCGACGTGCCCGCGGGTTGGGTCCCCCCCGAGGCCTGACCGCGGCGCGGCGCCCTGGCCGCTGATCCCGGAGGCACGAGATGCGAAGCTCCTTGCTGGCGACGATGGCCCTGGCGGGTCCGGTGATGCTCGCGACCTGGGGGCTGCGCCTCGCGCCCCCGCCGGGGGACACCGGCGCCGCGGACACGGGCGGGACCGGCTGGATCGACACGGGCGAGACCGGGGGGGACACGGCGGTCGACACCGGCGGGGACACCGGCGACACCGGGGCGGTCGAGACCGGCGAGACCGGCTGCGACACCGCGCTGGGGCCCTGCGGCGGCGCGATCGACACCTCGCCGCAGTACTCCGCGGCGGAGCTGGCCGGCGAGGAGGGCGGCTGGGGTTGCGCGACGGCGCCGGGCGGCCTGGCGCTGGGTTGGCTCGGCCTGGTGGCCCTCGCGACGCGCCGCCGGCGCCCGGCGTAGGCGGCGAGGGAGGCCCGCGGCGGGGCTGGCCGGCGAGACGGGCGTTGTCGACGGCGATCCCGCGCTTTTCGTGAGGTCTGGGCCGCCCGCGGAGGCTTTCGGTCCTCGCCCCCGCGCGGTATTGTCAGGGCCATGCAAAGTCCGACGTCGAACCGTCTCCAGGGCATGCCGCACCGGCCCGGCCTTCCGGCCCGCGTCGCCGGCTTCGGGTCGCTCGCCTTGCTGCTCGGGTGCGGCGCCCCGAGCGACGAGACCTCTCCCGTCCCCGCGTCGCCCGACGACACCGGAGACGCCGGCGGCTGGGCGGGGGTCGCCTGGTCCCCGGACGGCCTCGCCCCGGGGCTCTCACCCGGCGTGGGCGGCCCCGGCGAGCCCGCCGCCGAGGTCGACGTGCTCGTGGTCGGCGCGGGCCCGGCCGGGATGGCCGCCGCCATCGACGCCGTCGCCGCCGGGGCCTCGGTGCTCGTCGTCGACCGCGACACGACCTGGGGCGGAGCGGGCCGCTGGTCGGGGGGCATCCTCTGCCTCTCGGGCACCCCGGAACAGGAAGAGCTGGGGGTCGAGGACTCCCCGGAGCTGCTCCTGGAGGAGTGGGCCGAGATGACCGGGGGCGACCCGGACGACCCCTGGGTGCAGCGCTTCGCGGAGTCGAACGTCTCCGAGGTACGCGACTGGCTCGTCGACATGGGCCTGCGCCTGGGCCTGGGCCTGGAGCCTTCGGACGGCGCCTCGGTGCGCCGCATGCACATGGTGGACGGCGGGGGGGAGGCGCTGGTGGACGCCCTCCACGACCAGCTCGACGAGGACCTGTTCTCCTTCGAGACCGAGGTGACGGGCCTGGTCCAGTCCGGCGGGCGGGTGGTCGGCGCCACCGTCCGGCCGGCCGGCGAGGAAGCCGCGGAGGAGACCTGGATCGAGGCCGGCGCGGTGGTCATGGCCACCGGCGGGTTCCTGCGAAACCTCGACCTCGTCGCCTGGGCCGACCCGGAGGTCGACCCGGACCAGCTCTGGTTCAGCACCGGCCTGGAGGCCGACGGCGGCGGCCACCTGCTGCTCGAGGGCCTCGGTGCGGCCTGGGCCAACCCGAGCGCCATCGGCTACTACGCCCACGGCGTCGCGGATCCCCGCGCCGACGGGGAGGAGCTCACCCTGAGCCCCATGGACGAGGTGATCTGGGTGAACGCCGATGGCGAGCGCTTCTTCGACGAGTCCCGCTTCTCGGACTTCGAGGCGGGCGACGCCGTCCTCGACCAGCCCGGCCAGCTCGCGTGGGCGGTCTTCGACAGCCAGGTGTACGGCGACCTCGCCCTCTGGGACCCGCTGATGACCGAGGACGAGGCCGACGAGATCCAGCCCACCCTCGACGACCTGTTCGACGCGGGAGAGGTGCTGGAGGCCGACGACCTCGAGGGCCTCGCCGACACGATCGGGGCGGATCCGAGCACCCTCGCCGAGGACGTCGCGGCCTTCAACGAGGCGGTGCTCACGGACGGCGGGGACGCCTGGCGGGAGGACATGGCCGGCTCGCGCACCGTGGAGGTCGCCCCCTTCTACGCGGTGCGGGTGGTGCCGGTGGTGGCCAAGGCCTTCGGCGGCATCGACGTGGACGAGGATGGGCGGGTGGTCGACGAGGACGGCCTGCCGATCCCCGGGGTGTACGCCGCCGGCGAGCTCACCGGCATGATGGGGGGCAGCGTCGTCGGCGACCGCGGCTTCACCGGCAGCCTGTCGGCGGTGATCCTGTCGGGCCGGGTGGCCGGCCGCAACGCCGCGGCGGAGGCCCTCGCCCGGTAGGCGGCCCGGCCTACTCCTCGTGCTGGAGCTTCCAGGCGAGGACGAGGCAGTGGACCGGGTTGGGGAGGTTCTCCTCGCCGAGCACGTTCTTGACGCGGTCCTGGTCGCCCTCCAGCACGGCGAGGCAGGGGAGGACCACGGCGTGGGCGATGGTCTGCGCCGTCTTGCCGAGCACCCACTGCCCGCGGGACTCGTAGCCGCTGAGCACCGCGCCGGGGACGCTGTCGTCGGTGAACTCGATGCCCGGCTCGCGGCGGGTGAAGTCGACGGTGGTCATGTCGGAGGCGAAGTACTTGGCGATGCGGGCCGTCGAGGCCGAGTGCTGGCCGGTGTTCGGGAGGCCGCGGGCGTCGGGTCCGAGGTGGCGCTCGAGGGCGCGGGCGGTGCGCCGCATGCGGGTGCGGTCGTCGTCGCCGGTCATGTAGACGCAGTAGCCGGCGCCGCCCATGACCTGGATGATGTCGGTCTCGATGGGGGGCTCGAAGGGCGGCTGCTGGGCGCGGGAGAGGGTGTCCGCGAGCAGCTCCTCGCGCATCTCCTTGCTGTCGAGGCTCGAGGACATGCCGATGTAGAGGGCGTCGGGCTGGGCGGTCATCCCGAGGTGCACGGCCTGGCGGTAGGTCATGCGAATCGGACCGCGGCCGCAGACGTCGGTGGCCTCGGAGTCCTGGAGGGCATCCCAGCCGGTGCGGCTCTTGGAGGGCAGGGCCGCCAGCCAGGTGGCGAGCACCTTCGTGTCGTTGTCGAGGTCGGAGTCGGCGATGGTCTCGCGCCAGTTGGCGAACTCGCTGGCCTGGCGATCCCTGCCGCGCAGGAGCCAGCGGTAGGCCTTGACGTTGGCGAGCACGGTCTTGGCGCGCTTCTTGACCTCCTCCCGAAGGCTGGAGTCGTTGTCGAGGGCGGTGCCGAGGCGCTTGGAGCGGGTGACCTGGAAGGCGAGCTCGCTGAAGTTGTAGTCGGTGCTGTCGCGGTTGCTCATGCCCTCGACCAGGGAGAGGTCCTGCTGGCAGCTCTCGTACTGCTTGCTGATCGCCAGGGCGCGGGACTTGGAGCGGCAGCTCGTGCAGCTCATCGCGCCGCCGAAGATCCAGCCGCTCATGATGGTGAGGCCGAGGATGATGTTTCGCGGCTGGTAGATCGCGCCGGACCGGATGAAGACCGAGGCCCGCTGGAGCATCTGCATCGGGCCCATGACCAGCAGGCGGGTCCAGGCCTGGCGCTTGATCTCCTGGCCCATCGACTGCGCGCTGAGGCGGCCGCGGCCGGTGCCGGCGCGCTTCTTGCGGCGGGCCTCCTCGCGCTGCTGCTTGATCTCCTCGGGCAGCTCGTCGATCTCGACGATGAACCGCGGCCCGTCCGGGGTGACCAGGGCGAAGGCGTCGCCGTGGCGCACCGCCGTCGGCGTCTGGACCTGCACCGGGCGGTGGGCGCCCACCTTGTAGAGGAAGACGGCGGCGGTGCGCTCGGCCGGGGCCAGGATGAGGTTCTGCGGGCCCTGCCGGATGATCTTGGCGTGCTCGCCCACCACGCCGAGGGCTTCGGGCAGGACGATGTGGCACCGGTCGGCGTTGGAGCCCAGGCGGACCTCGAGCCCTTCGAAGGGGCCGAAGCGGGTCCCCCCGAACTCGGGGCTGAGGCGGAGATAGGTGGCGAGGTCCTGCGGGCTGGCCACGGTTCGTCCCTCCGAGCGGCGCCCATGCTACCAGGGTGCGCCCGGCGCCGCCCCGGTGGTAGGCTTCCCGGGTCGCCCCGCCGGCCGGCGGGCCCCTGCCGGTGACCGGGAGATTGCGCCGTGAACGTCTTCCTGCTGCCCTACACCTGGATGCGGCACCTGTCGATGTCGCTGTGGTGCGCCGGCGCCGGGCTCCTCGCCTGGTGGGTGGTCCTGGCGGTGTTCCTCAACTGGACCGTCTGGCCCCCCTCCCTCGACGGCCCCATCCTCCTGTCGGGCGTCGCCGCGGCCATCGCCGGCGCCAGCCTGCTCGGCGAGGGGAACCTCCGGCGCATGGCCCTGGCGAAGCGCCTGGCCTTCGTCGGCCTCGGCATGGCCCTCACCGTCGGCTTCACCCTGGTCTGGTACTACGCCTGGCACTTCATCGTGCTGAAGCTCGTCTTCGGTTCCGGCGACTACGCCCAGGACGCCACCGACCCCTCGCTGGTCAGCTTCACCTTTCGCATCGGCGCCTTCGCCGCCGCCGGCCTGGCGAGCGGGCTGGGGCCGGCCATCGTCCGCAAGGGCGGCGGCTTCATCGACCACGTGGCGGGAGGGCTCGCCGCGGGAATCGGCGCCGGCATCGCCTGGCACCTGCTGAACTCGCGGGAGTTCAACACCGACCTCTACCTCGCCGGCGCCGGGATGGGCCTGACATGGGGCTTCCTGCACGGCCTGCTCGTCTGGGGCATCCCCGACTCCCTCTACGCCGGCTGGATCCGGGTGCTCTCGGCGCGCCGCTTCGGCCGGCGCATCCCGGTCGACGCCCCGGACGGCGGCCCGAAGGAACGCTTCGTCGGGCACTTCCCGCGGGGTCTCGACCTCTACCTTCCGGTGGACGACGGCGTGATGGAGCTGCACCTCAGCGTGGCCGTCGACGACCGGCAGCGGTACTCGGCGCGGGGCCTCAGCCTCCAGCCCACCCTCGTCCGGCGCTTTCTCGAACGGGTGGACCTGCGCTACGACCCGCGCCGGCCGGCGCCGCTGGAGACGCGCCTGTCCTCGGGCGACCGCATCTACCTCGGCGAGGGCGAGCGCCAGGCCGTGCTCGAGTTCATCATGCTGCCCCGGGAGGAGCGGTGATCCCCCGCGCGCTGGCGGCCCTGGGCTGGCTGTGGCTGGCCGCGTGGCTCCTCGCCGGCTGCGGCGGCGACCTCATTCCCGTGCGCGGGACGACCACCCGCGTCAGCCCGCCCGAGTCGGTCCCCGACCTCGACCTCGAGCTCAAGATCTTCACCAACCGGGCGGATTGCCTCGGGGCCGGGGTGGACGAGGCCGACCTCGACCAGTGCGTGCCCCGGGTGGATCGCGCCAGCGGCGAGGTGCAGCTCGGCTACCAGTTCCGCCTCAACGGCGAGGAGTACCCCCTTCCGCCGTTCAAGGAGCACCTCCAGGTCAGCCACCAGCGCCGCCTGGTGCAGGATGGCGTGGGCGGGCAGGCCTACACCGTCATTCCCCACAAGCCCTACCCGGTGCGCCAGCTCTACGTCGTCGTGGTGGACGGCTCCAGCTCGATGGCGGAGCACAACCGCATGCGCAAGGTGCGGCAGGCGCTGCTCCTCGACGACGTCAAGGACGCCTTCTTCCCGCAGGGGGTCAAGACCGGGGTCGTCTTGATGGAGTTCACCTCCGGCCAGCCCGAGCCGGTCGGCGGCAAGCTCGAGATCCTCGAGAACCGGCGCCAGTACGTCAAGAAGGTCAAGCAGCTCAGCGTGAGGCAGGGATTCACCCACCTCTACGACGCCGTGACCTACGCGACGGGCCCGCTGCTGAAGGAACCGGTGATCGCCAACGCGCTGGAGCTCAACGAGATGGCGGTCACGGTGGTGGTGCTCACCGACGGCTTCAACAACATCTCGGCCCGGGACACCTGCGCCGACAACGCCGACCGCCTCAACCTGCTCCTCAAGCACCTCGACACGGTGCGCGGGGAGGGCGCCGACCTGCGCCGGCGCCCGACGGTCTACACCGTGGGCCTCGGCCGCCCCGTGCGCCCCCGCTACACCCTGCCCGACGACCGGCCGGCGAAGATCACCCCGGTCCAGCTCTGTGGCCGGCGGTACAAGGACTGGCGCATCGACGGGGTCCTCGAGGACCGAGGCATCGACAACGCGAGCCTGATGCTCATCGCCGACCGCGGCGGCGGCTCGGCCTACATCCGGCAGGACCGCGACGGGCTGGGCGAGGCCTTCAAGGCCGCGGCGGCACGGCGCTACGCGTGGTTCGAGCTGCGCTACCGGGTGGACCCCTTCTACCTTCGCCGCAGCTTCCGCACCCAGCTCAGGCTGCTCAGCTTCGCCACCGCCCAGGCGAGCATCGTCATCCACCCGAGCGCCTGGCTCGACGGGCCTCCGGGGAAGCGGGCGGAGGACGGCTGGACCCGGCCCCGGCCCTTCACCCACACCCTCACGATCCTCACGCCGGCCATCGGGCTGCTCATCGGCCTGTCGTACCTGAACGCTGCCTGGTTCAACACCCGCCGGGCCCTGTTCGGGCGGCTGCGCGTGCGGCGTCGCC
>WGAH01000043.1 GCA_015489145.1 Deltaproteobacteria bacterium | reverse complement strand
GAACCGGGCGGCGCTCTGGCGGAGGTCCCCACCGCGACCGTCGGTCCCGCCCGGTTCCTCGGAGCCGGCTCCGCCGAGCGCCCGTTCCTCCGCGCCTCGGCCTGCGGCCCTTCCCCCGACCGGCGACGGTCCCAGGTAGAAGCGGCACCTCGCCGCTTCCCCGCCGGCGGCCGGCCGGCGCTTCTCCGGCGCTCGCGGTGCCGGGCATGGGTCCGCTCCACCCGCCTCAGGGCGGCACGAAGCGCAGGGGCGCGCGCTTCGCCGCCTCGGCCTCCTCGGGGCTCAGGCTGCCGAGCCGGGCCATGTTGTCGAGGATGGCGTCGATGCGCCGGTCGGGCACCCGCCCGCCGAGGTAGGCCCGCTCGTAGCTCGTGCGGGGCGACGGGAGGATCGCCGCGAGAAAGGCGGCCTCCCGTGCGCTCAGGCGCTCGGGTCGCTTGAGGAAGTAGCGGTCGGCCGCCGCCCGCAGGCCGTAGATCTCGGGGCCGAACTCGACGACGTTGAGGTACAGCTCCAGGATGCGGCGCTTGCCCAGGGTGCGTTCCAGCTCGACGGCGTAGACCAGCTCCCGCAGCTTGCGCCGCAAGGTGCGGCGGCCGTCGAGAAACAGGTTCTTGGCGAGCTGTTGGGTGATCGTGCTCGCGCCCCGCAGCCCGTCGAGGCGGCCTTTCGCCCCGGCCTCGTCCAGGACCTCGGCCAGCGCCTCGGGATCGTAGCCCGGGTGGCTCCAGAAGCGCGCGTCCTCGGCGGCGACGACGGCGGCGGGGACCAGGCCGGCGCGGTCCAGCGGCGTCCAGTTGGGGTCGCCCTCGCCGGTGTGCCGCACGAGCCAGCCTCCCTCGGGGGCCGGAGCCCGCCAGGTGATCGGCCCGCGCCGCAGGGCCTCGGGGTCGGGAATCGCCCCGTCGGCGGTCAGGTCGCGCATCTCCGGGCGCGCCGTCCAGCGCGGCGGCGGGCCCTCGACGTGGACCGTCCCGCCCAGGGTGCCCCCGAGGCGCGCGGTGGCCTCGGGCAGGTCGAAGGCCGTCGCGAGGTCGGCCAGGTCCACCGGCGCCACCGCCAGGTCCACCGCCGCGAAGGGGGCGTCGCGGTCCAGGCGGCCCCGAAGCTCGACCCGGGCCGGCCCCAGGGTGGCGGCGCCGGCGAGGGTGCCGTCGGGATCGAGGTGGACCCGCGCCGCAAGGGGTGTCGGCGGCAGGGGTCGGGTCGCGAGGAGGGGGTGGTCGAGGACGGCTTCAGGGACCGTGAGGCTGGCCTCCCAGCCCGCTGCCCCCCGGGCATCCAGGGTGGCCCGGCCGGCCACCGGCCCCCGCAGCTCCCGCTCGAGGTGGACCACCCAGGTCCCGTCGTCCTCCCGCGCGACGAGCGCTCCGGGCCCCCGCAGGTCCACCCGGGGCGCCAGGGTGCCGGCGAGGTCCGTCGCCAGCACCGCATCGCCCCACCGCAGGTCGAGCCCTTCCACCGCCACGCGGCGGGCTTCTCCCAGGGCGCCCCCCGCCCCTCCACCGGCCGGCGGGCCCCGTCGCGCCCAGGCCGCCAGGTCCAGGTCGACGCCCGCCACCCGGGCCTCCGGGCGGGGGGCGAGGTCGAGCACCAGCGCCTCCGCCGTGAGGCCCTCGCCGCGCAGGCCCTCCCAGGTGAAGCGCAGCGGCTCGCGTCGCTCGCGGCTCCACGACAGGCCGCGGGCGACCAGGGCCGCCTCGGCCTCGGCGGCGATGCGGGCCCGAAGCGCGAGCGCCCCCGCCCCGGTGGCCGCTGCCACCAGGATCAGCGCGCAACCAGCACGGAGACGCGACACGATTCCACCAGCGAGTGGGCGACGCTGCCCGAGACCAGGCGCTCCAGCCCGCTGCGGCCGTGGGTGGACATCACGACGAGGTCGTGCAGCCGTGCCTCGTGGAGGATGCCCTCGGCGGCGTCCCGGCCGACGGTGGCCCGGAAGCGCCAGCGGGGGTGGGCGGCCTCGGCGGTCGCGTCCTCCACGATGGCCTGCATCGCCGCCTCGGCGGCCTCGGCGTCGGCGGGGGTGCTGCCGACGGGGAGCACGGCGAGGAAGGTGAGGGTGGCGGCGGTGGCCCGGGCCAGCTCGACGGCCAGGCCGAGGCCGGGGCCGGGGGTCGCGTCGCCGGGCTCCAGCGGGCAGAGCACGCGGCGCAGGGTGGTGAAGGCGCGCTGGCCGACGACCATCACGGGGACGGGCACCTGGCGCAGGAAGCGGAGGGCGGTGGAGCCGACGAGCAGCCGATCCAGGCCGCTCACGCCGGTGGCCCCGGCCACGAGCAGGTCGAAGCCGCGCTCCTCGACGAGGCGGTTCGCCACGTCCACGGGGCGGCCGGGCAGGACGAGAACCTCGGCGGCGATGTCCCGCGCGTCCAGCGCCCCGGCCAGGCGTCCCAGGTGCTCCTCGGCGTGCTGCCGGAGCGCCTCGGGCACGGCCCGGCCGTTCCGCCCGCCCAGGCGGCCGGTGGTGTAGACCAGGGTGACGCGGCTGCTCCCGGCGACGGCGAGGGCGCGAATCGGGTCGAGGCAGGCCGCCGCCCGCTCGCTGAGGTCGTTCATCCACAGGATCTGCCGAAACACGGGCGCCTCATCGGTGGGGGAGGAGGCCGGCCCGCCGGGCGCCGGCGAGCCGGGCGAGGTCGGTGTCCAGCATCACGTCGAGGGCGTCGGCAACCCGGCGAATCGCCACCGAGGCGGGACCGCTCGCGTCGGGCGCGGCGCGCTCCCGCCAGGCGCGCACCACCTCGGCGGCGCTCACCTGCTCCGGGGGTCGGGCCGGCAGGTAGCGCCCCTCGCCGCCCTCGACGATGAAGCCGCCGTCCTCCAGCACCTCCAGCGCCGCGAAGACGTGGCGCGGGTCGGCGCCGGTGGTGGCGGCGAGGTCCTCGGCGCTCGGGCCCTCTCGCCCCTCCAGGAAGGCGGCGGCGACCTGCGTGAGCAGGCCGAGGCCGAACAGGGCGTCCGGGTGGCGCCGGGCCGCGTGGCGATCCACGGCCGCCCGCCGCTGGGCCTCGAGCAGGGCCTGGTGGTTCTGCACCACCCAGGCCAGCTCGACGCCGAACAGCACGACGATCCACAGCACGTAGAGCCACAGCAGGAAGACCGGCAGCAGGCTCAGCGAGCCGTAGATGATCGCCATCTTGTCGCGGGTGCCGAGGATCTCGGTGTAGAGCCCGAAGGCGAGCTTCATCCCCTCGAACAGCACCGCGCTGGTCAGCCCGCCGGCCAGGGCCGCCCGCCAGCGCACCTGCGTGCCCGGCAGCAGCCGGATCGCGCCCACCAGCAGCACGGTGGTCAGGAACAGCGGCAGCAGCGTGCTCATGAAGGGCACGGCGCCGTGGACGAAGCGGGTGCTCGCGACCATGCCGGCGGCGAGCAGCAGCGGCCCGAGGGTGATGCCGGCGTAGAACAGGGTGAACCGCAGGAACCAGCTCCGGCGCACGCGGGTGCGGAAGATGTCGTTGTAGGCCAGCTCGACGTTGAAGAAGAGCTGCGAGCCGATCAGCATGATGCTGCCGACGCCGAGCACCCCCATCGTGCTGAGGCGCGCGGTGTCGAGGAAGCTGTCGACGGCGGCGCCCACCTCCTCGACGCTGCTGGCGAGGATCGAGTCGTAGAGCACGCGCTTGACGGCGTCCACGGTGCTCGCCGTGAGGCCCAGCGGCCCGGTGAGGGCGAAGCCGAGGAGCAGGATGGGCACGATGGCGACCGCCGACCAGTAGGCGAGCATGGCGGCGCGCACGTGCAGGCGGTCGCGCACCGTCTCGCGCACGAGCACGACGGCGACGTGCACCGCCTCGACCAGCCGCCGCGCCGCCCGGTTCTGGGGCGAGCCCAGGCGCCCGGCGGCGGCGTCCTCGTACACGCGCTGGATCCAGCTCGCCATGCCGGGAGCCTACACCGCCGGGCTTCAACGCGGTACGGGGCCGGGTCAGGAGGCGCCCGTGCAGACCGTCACCCTTCGCCCCGGCCGCGACGCCCGGCTCCGCGCCGGCCACGCCTGGGTCTTCGCCAACGAGATCCAGGGCTCGGTGCGGGACCTCGAGCCGGGAGGCGCCGTCCGCATCCGCTCCGCCGACGGCCGCGAGCTCGGCGTGGGCACCGCGAACCCGGCCTCCCTCATCGCCGTGCGCCGCCTGAGCCTCGACCCCGACGAGGACGTGGACGCGCCGGACTTCTACGCGCGACGCCTGCGCGAGGCGGCGGCC
This sequence comes from Deltaproteobacteria bacterium, assembly GCA_015489145.1. Taxonomy (GTDB): domain Bacteria; phylum Myxococcota_A; class UBA796; order UBA796; family UBA2385; genus S143-5. The sequence continues at coordinate 8,875 of WGAH01000043.1, read as the reverse complement.
CTGCGCGAGGCGGTGTTGCCCCGGCGGCGCTCGCTGCGGCTGGTGGCGAGCGAGGCCGACGGCCTGCCCGGGCTGGTGGTGGACCGCTACGCCGACCCGGAGGCCGGGGACGTGCTCGCCGTGCAGGTGGGCACCCTGGGCATGGAGCGGCGCCTGTCGCTTCTCGAGGCGGCCCTGCGCGAGGTCTTCGCCCCGGCCGGGGCGGTGCTCCGCAACGAGTCGGCCGCCCGCGCCCACGAGGGCCTCGAGCGCTACGGCCGCCCCTGGTTCGGCGAGGTCCCGGAGCGGGTGCGCTTCGAGGTGGACGGTCTCGCCCTGTTCGCGGACGTGCGCGCCGGCCAGAAGACCGGTTTCTTCTTCGACCAGGCCGTCAACCGCCGCTTCGCCCGGGACCTGGCCGCGGGCCGGCGGGTCCTCGACGTCTTCGCCCACACCGGCGCCTGGGCCGTGGGCGCGATGGTTTCCGGCGCCCGGGAGGCGGTGGCCGTCGACGCCAGCGCCGCCGCCTGCTCCGGCATCCGGGCCCACGCCGAGCTGAACGGCGTGTCGGTGCAGGTGATCGAAGCCGACGCCCGGCAGGCCCTCGCCGAGCTGCGCGGCGAGCGCTTCGAGCACGTCTACCTCGACCCCCCGGCCTTCGCGAAGTCCCGCCGCACGGCGGGCAAGGCCCTGGCCGCCTACCGCGCGATCAACGAGGCCGCGCTGCGCCTGGTGGCGCCCGGGGGGCTGCTGTTCACCTCCTCGTGCAGCTACCACGTGCGCGAGGACCGCTTTCTCGACGCGGTGATTCGCGCCGCCCGCCGCGCCGGGCGCGAGGTCCGCCTCGTCCGCCGCGGCGAGCAGGCCCCCGACCACCCCGTCCACCCGGCCATCCCCGAGACGCGCTACCTCAAGCACCTCGTCCTGCACGTCCGCTGACCCCACCCGGAGGCCCCATGAGCCGCTTCACCCACCTCGACGCCGACGGAAACCCGCACATGGTGGACGTGGGCGACAAGCCGATCACCGCCCGCGAGGCCGTCGCGGAGGGCCGCGTCCTCGTCTCGCCGGAGGCCTACGCCGCCATCGTCGAGGGGCGCGTCCGGAAGGGCGACGTCCTCGCGGTTGCCCGCCTCGCCGGCATCCAGGGCGCCAAGCGCACCGCCGACCTCGTGCCGCTGTGCCACCCGCTGCCCATCGACGCCGTGGAGGTGTCCGTGGAGGCCCGGGACGGCGCCGTCCACGTCCGGGCCCGCGTGCGCGCCGCCTGGCGCACCGGCGTCGAGATGGAGGCGCTCACCGCCGTGAGCGTCGCCTGCCTCACCGTCTACGACATGGTGAAGTCGGTGGACAGGGGCATGCGCATCGAGGGGGTGCGCCTGCTCGAGAAGCGCGGCGGCCGCTCCGGGCACTGGCGCGCCCCCGCCGGGTGAGGCCCCGCGGGTTGCGCTTGACCCCGCGCCCGGTTCGCGGCTACCCTCCAGGCGGTCGTTCCCGGAGGGAGTCGTGCGCGCCATCCTGCCCATCTTCGCGGTGCTCGCCCTCGGTTGCACCGAGCAGAGCTTCTTCGTCGACAAGAAGCCCGAACCCCCCGGCCTCAGCCCGGGCTCGGTCACGGGCCGCGTCTGCGACCCCACCGGCCGCACCTGGCTGGCCGACGCCCTGGTCTACACCCACCTGTTCACCGACGACGGCCACCTCTACGACACGCTGGAGGCCTACACCGACCGCGACGGCTACTGGACGATCGCCGACCTGCCTGCCGAGAAGGAATACACCTTCTACGTGCAGTACGGCGACGAGGTCCTCGAGGAGCACACCGCCTTCGTCGACAACGGCGAGGACGTGCGCCTGGAGGAGCCGGACTGCTTCGACCCGCTCCAGCTCGACGTCGCGGTGGTGACGGGCGACTACGACGACTTCCAGACCGTGCTCAACAACATGGGCTTCGCCAACTACCACGTCGTGGACGGGCAGGTCGACACCGAGGTGGTCGACTTCCTCACCGACCCCGACGCGATGGCCCAGTACGACATCATCTTCTTCAACGGGGGCTTCGTCGAGGAGGACGTGATCTACGACTCCGACGGCAGCGAGCCCACCGACGGCACCAGCGTGCCCGACCAGGTGATGGCCAACCTCGTCGAGTACGTGCAGAACGGCGGCACGATCTACGCCAGCGACTGGGCCTACGACGTCGTCGAGCAGGGCTGGCCGAACCGCATCGACTTCGTCGGCGACGACAGCATCCCCAACGACGCCCAGCTCGGCGAGTACGACGCGGTCAACGCCGCCGTGAGCGACGCGGCCCTCGCCGAGTGGCTCGGCACCAACTACATCGACATCGAGTACGACCTGCCGGTCTGGCCGCCCATCGAGAGCACGGCCGGCTCGGTCACCTCGCACCTCACCGGCAGCGTGAGCTACCGCATCGGCACCGCGACCTACAGCCTCGCGAGCGTGCCGCTCCTCGTGTCCTTCAGCTCCGGCGAGGGCATGGTGGCCTTCAGCACCTTCCGGGTGGCGCGCAACGCCTCCTCGGACATGATGCTGGTCCTCCAGTACATGATGTACAACCTGTAGCGCCGGGTTCCGGGCTCGGTTCCCCGCCCGCCGGAGGCCCGGCGGTTGCGGGATTGTGTTCACCGGCTTGACACATGTCTCCAGCCGGCGGGCGCGATCCGGCGGCAGAGAGGCGCCGGAATGCCGTTTCCGGGGCGCTTGCCGCCGGTGGAACGGGCCTTGCAAGGGGGACCGGCGGGCCATTCCCGGCCCCCGGAGGCCCCCGATGTCCCAGGACCCGAAGAACCGCGACTCGGCTCGAACCGCGCACGACCATGCCGGCCACGACCATGCCGGCCACGCGCACGGCGGGCACGACCCCGCCGGCTCCGCCTTCACCCCGCTGCCCACCCAGCACGACCCCAAGGCCGAGGGGGTGGTCTGGACCTGCCCCATGCACCCGGAGCTCCGCCTCTCCTCGCCCGGGAGCTGCCCGATTTGCGGCATGGCCCTCGAACCCGTCGGCGGCGCGCCCGAGGGCGACGACGCGGAGCTGAAGGACATGAGCCGCCGGTTCTGGTTCGCCGTGGCCTTCACCGTCCCCCTGGTGATCATCGCGATGGGCGACCTGCTGCCCGGGGCGCCGATCTCCCGCCTGCTGTCGCCCAAGGTCCGGGTGATGCTGGAGCTGGCCCTGGCCACTCCGGTCTGCCTGTGGTCGGCCTGGCCCTTCTACGTGCGCGCGGTCGACTCGGTGCGTTTCCGCAGCCTCAACATGTTCACCCTCATCGGGCTGGGGGTCAGCGTCTCGTACGGCTACAGCCTGGTGGCCGCGCTGTTTCCCGGCATCTTCCCCGAGGGTTTCCGGGAGGACGGGCAGGTCGCCGTCTACTTCGAGGCGGCGGGCGTCATCGTCACCCTCATCCTGCTCGGCCAGGTCCTCGAGCTGCGGGCCCGCAGCCGGACGGGGGCGGCCATCCAGGCCCTCCTCGGCCTCGCCCCGAACACGGCGCGGCGCGTGGAAGCCGACGGCACCGAGCGGGACGTGCCCCTCGACTCGGTGAAGGCCGGCGACCTGCTCCGGGTTCGACCGGGCGAGAAGGTGCCCGTGGACGGCGTGATCGTCGAGGGCGAGTCCACCTTGGACGAGTCGATGGTCACCGGCGAGCCGGTGCCCGTCCGAAAGGGGCCGGGCGAGGGCGTCATCGGGGCCACGGTGAACGGCACGGGCTCCTTCGTCATGCGCGCCGAGAAGGTGGGCTCGGACACCCTGCTGGCGCGCATCGTCACGATGGTGGCCGAGGCCCAGCGCAGCCGGGCCCCCATCCAGAAGCTGGCCGACGTGGTCGCCGGCTACTTCGTGCCCATCGTCATCCTCGTCTCCATCCTCACCTTCGTCGTCTGGGCGACCGTGGGGCCCGACCCGAAGCTGGCCCACGCCCTCATCAACGCGGTCGCGGTGCTGATCATCGCCTGCCCCTGCGCCCTGGGGCTCGCCACGCCCATGTCGATCATGGTGGCCACGGGCAAGGGCGCGACGGCGGGGGTGCTGTTCAAGAACGCCGAGGCCATCGAGGTGATGCGAAAGGTGGACACGCTGGTGGTCGACAAGACCGGCACGCTCACCGAGGGCCGCCCGGAACTGGTGCTCGCGGAGCCGGTCGACGACGGGGAGACCGACGATCTCCTGGCCCTCGCCGCCTCGCTGGAGCAGGCCAGCGAGCATCCCCTGGCCGAGGCGGTGGTGCGCGGCGCCCGGAAGCGCGGCCTGGACCTCTCTCCGGTCGAGAACTTCGCCTCCGGGACGGGGCGGGGCGTCAAGGGGCGCGTCGCCGGCCGGGGCGTGGCGGTGGGCAACCTCGCCTGGATGCGGGAGCTGGGCGTGGACGCCGGCGATCTCGTGGCCCGGGCCGAGGCTGCCCGCGCCGACGGCCAGACGGTGATGTTCGTGGCGATCGCCGGCAAGGCCGCCGGCATCCTCGGCGTGGCCGACCCGATCAAGGAGGGCACCCCCGAGGCCATCGACGGCCTCCACGCCGAGGGCGTGAAGGTGGTGATGCTCACCGGCGACAGCCGCACCACCGCGCGCGCGGTCGCCGACAAGCTGGGTATCGACGACGTGGTGGCGGAGGTGCTGCCCGAGGACAAGGCCCGGGCCGTCGAGCGCTACCAGGCCGAGGGCCGCGTGGTCGCCATGGCCGGCGACGGCATCAACGACGCCCCGGCCCTCGCGCGCGCCGACGTGGGCATCGCGATGGGCACCGGCACCGACGTGGCGATGGAGAGCGCCGGGGTGACCCTGGTGAAGGGCGACCTGCGAGGCATCCTCCGCGCCCGCCGCCTCTCCCGCCTGACGATGGCGAACATCCGGCAGAACCTGTTCTTCGCCTTCGTCTACAACGCGCTCGGCGTGCCGGTCGCCGCCGGGGTCCTCTACCCGGTCTTCGGCCTCCTCCTGAACCCGGTCATCGCCGCCGCGGCGATGAGCCTCAGCTCGGTGTCGGTCATCGTCAACGCCCTGCGGCTCCGCCGGGTGCGGATTTGAGCCACCGCCTCCCGGCCCGCGCGCCCTACCCGAGCAGGGCGCGCAGGTCGGGCTCGGTCTGCGGGCCGACCAGCACCTTCTCGACGATGCCGCGCCGCACCAGCACGATGGTCGGCGTCGCCATCACGCCGAACTTGCGGGCGGTGTCGAGGTCGCGGGAGACGTCCACCGGCACGACCTCCTCGCGGGTGCGGGCGAGGTCCTTGATCACCGGGGTCATCGGCTTGCAGGCCCGGCACGAGGGGCTGAAGAAGTAGAACATCGCCGTCCGGCCGCGCTTGATGCGCTTGCCGATCCTGCCGGGCAGCTCGGGGGCGGGGCGGCCCTCGCTCTTGCGCATGCGGCGCACCATCCACACCTGCATGCCGATGAAGGCCGCCAGCAGCAGCACCAGGCCGAGGAGCACGCTTCCGAGGACGCTCAAGGGACACCTCCCGCCTGCTGGAGCCGCCAGGGCTCCGTCCTGTGACGACCGGGGCCTATCCCGCGGTTGGGGGCGGGCCCTCGACGAGAAACACCGCTTCGCCGGCGTCCACGCGGCGCCAGCCCTCGCCGAGCGCGCCTTCCAGGGCGCGGCGGGCCAGGGCGCGCGGGCTCTCGCCCAGCCCCTCCCAGGCGAGGTGGTTGGCGGCGATCACCGCGCCGTGCCGGTCGGCGACGACGACGGTGCGGTCGGTGATCCGGTCGAGGGAGGCCACGAGGGCCTCGCGCAGGCGCGCATCCTCGACCACCGGCCGCTCCTTTTTCGCGAGCTGGTCGAGCAGCCAGTTGAGGTTGTCCATGGCCCGCGCGCCCTCCGGGCTCGTCGCCGGCAGGGCGCAGCGCCGGTGGGGGTCGCCCTCCCGGGCGGCGGCGAGCACGGCGTCGATCTCGACGATGGGCGCCAGCACCCGGGCCTCCATGCGCCGGAAGCTCACCAGGCTGGCGAGGAAGCCGAGGAAGCCGAGGGCCGCCATCGCCCAGGCGCCGGCGAGGCCCATCTGCCGCGCCTCCTGGTCGGCCTCGGCGATGGAGCGGCGGTTGAGCTCGCTGAGGTCGCGCAGGGCGTCGAGCAGCTCGGCCCGGGCGCCGCTCTCGCCGTCCTCGACGCGCTTCGCGGCCGCGTCGATGCGGTCGATGAGCTCGGCCTCCCCCGGCTCGGTGATGTTGTTCCGCGCCCGGTCGAGAGCCTCGGCGAAGTCCAGGGGATCGCCCCCTTCCGCCGAGATCGCCAGCATGTCCTCGACCGCCGCCGTCGAGTAGACGTTCTCGGTCAGGATGCGCTCGATGGCCGGGCTCATGCGGCCGAGCAGGCTCACCCCGGCCACGGAGGTGACGAGCTGCACGACGAGCAGGCTCGCGATGCCCAGGCGCGCCTCGGCGGTGGGGCGCATCTCAGAAGCCCTCGGTGAAGCGGGCGGCCCTGCCGACCTCGCCCACGACGATGAGCACGTCGCCGTCGGCGAGCTTCATGTCGGCCTCGGGCAGGCGCACGCGCCCCTGTCCCCCGGGGCCGTTGTGCCGCACCGCGAGCACCGTGAGCCGGTGGCGCCGCGGCAGGGCCAGTTCCGCCAGGGTGCGGCCCCGGGCGGCCTCGGGCACCTCGATCTCGGTGATCTCGAGGTCCTCGCCCAGCGGCACCACGTCGAGGAGCCCGCGGCTCGACAGGCGCGCCGCCAGCCGCTCGCCCACCACGCGCTCGGGGTTGAGCACCTCGTGGGCCCCGACGAGGTGCAGGATGCGCTCGTGCAGCTCGTCGGTGGCCCGGGCGACGATCCGCCGCGCTCCCATCTGCCGCATCATCGCCGTGACGATGATCGAGGCCTCGCGGCTCTCGTCGCCGATGGCGCACACGCAGAGATCGCGCGCCCCGGGCCGCAGCCGGGCGAACTCGCCCTCGTCCATCGCGTCCATCGCGACGGCCTCGGCGGCGAAGCCCGCCGCGAGCTGCACCCGGTCGGGGTTGCGGTCCACGGCGATGACCTCCTCGCCGTGGGCGCTGAGCGCCCGGGCGAGCGCCATGCCGAACTGGCCGAGACCGACCACGAGCACCTGTTGTCCTGCCATGTCGTCCTCATCCGACCTGCACCGACTCGAGGGGGTAGCGCCGGCCGGGCCGGTCCCGCCCCACGAGGACGATGAACAGGGTGAGCGGGCCCACCCGGCCCGCGAACATGCATCCCATGATCAGCAGCTTGCCGATGACGTCGAGCTTCGCCGTCGTCCCCATCGACAGCCCGACCGTGCCGAGGGCGCTGATCACCTCGAACAGGGCCGGCACCGTGTCGGCCTGCCCGGTGAGCTGCATCCCGGCCAGCGCGAGCACCGAGGACAGCACGAAGCCGGTGGCGATGGCGGTGGCCTCGTAGATCGTCCGGTGGGGGACGCGCCGGCCGAAGACCTGCACCTCGCGGTGGCCGCGAATCGTGGCGACCACGGCGAGGGCGAGCACCGCCATCGTCGTCGTCTTGGCCCCGCCGGCGGTGGAGCCGGGGCTTCCGCCGATGAACATGAGCAGGATGCCCAGGGTCCAGGTCGCGGGCCGGATCGCGGCGAAGTCCACCGAGTTGAAGCCCGCGGTGCGGAAGGTGACGGCCTGGAACCAGGCGTTGACCAGGCGGTCGAGGGGTTCGAGCCCGGCGAGCGTGTTGTTCCACTCGACGGCGAGGAACAGGGCCGTGGGCAGCACGAGGAGCAGGCTGGTCGTCGAGATCACGAGCTTTGCGTGGAGGTCGAGGCGTCGGCGGGCCGCGAGGGCGGCGACGACGGCGGGTCCGAGGCCGCCCACGACGATGAGCGCGCCGGTGACGAGCAGGACGGCGGCGTCCTCGCGGTAGGGCACCAGGCTGTCGGATTGGAGCGCGAAGCCGGCGTTGCAGAAGGCCGAGACCGAGGTGAACACCGCCCGCCAGGCGGCGAGGCCCGGGCCGTCGCCGTGGGCGAGGAAGCGCGGGAACAGCAGCGCGGCGCCGGCGAACTCGGCGAGGAAGGTCACGCGAAGCACGGTGATCACGGCGCTCTCGAGGTCGCGACGCGCGCTCTCGTGGCCCATCATCGCCGCGGCGGCGGACTCGGCGCGCACCCGCAGGCGCCGCCCGAGGAGCAGCGTCGCCGCGGCGGCGAAGGTCATGATGCCCAGGCCGCCGAACTGGATGAGCAGCAGGATCACGAGCTGGCCGAAGCCGGTGAAGTCGTGGGGGGTGTCGCGGACGATGAGGCCGGTCACGCAGGTGGCGCTCACGGCGGTGAACAGCGCGTCGACCGCCGAGACGGCCCCGCGGGCGTCGCTCAGGGGCAGCGCGAGGAGCAGGCCGCCGGCGGCGCTGAGCGCCCCGAAGCTGGCCACCAGCAGGCGGGCGGGGGAGGCGAGCAGGGCGTCGAACAGCGCCCCGGGACTCCAGCTTCGCGGCAGCCGGGTGGTGACGAGGTCGAGGGCGACCAGCATCGCGAAGAAGCCGGCGAAGGCGGCGCGGGACGGGCCCGCCGCGCGGGGCACCAGCACGGCGACGAGGGCCAGCCAGGGCGCGACGGAGCGTGCGGGGCGGCGCGGTCCTCCCGGCTCCGCGGGGAGCAGCGGCCCGAACCAGACCCGGTGAAGGACCAGGGTGCCGCCGATGAGCACGGCGAGCCCGGCGAGGGGTTCCTCGGGGCGCTGGGCGATGGCGAGGGCGCCGAGGGCGAGGGTGGCGGCGGTGGCGGCGGCCCGGCGCAGCGCCCGGGTCGCCAGGCCCGGCACCTCGGCGAGGCAGAGGAGCAGCGCGGCTCCCGCGACGGCGCCGCGGGCTCCGAGGCCGGCCCGCGGGCCGAGGGGCCAGGCCAGCCAGCCCCCGGCCACCGCCGCCACCGCCAGGGGGAGGCGGTGGCCGGGGG
>WGAH01000042.1 GCA_015489145.1 Deltaproteobacteria bacterium | reverse complement strand
CCGTCCGGCAGGCGCCGGGACAGGGGGTGCCACCCCGGCGGGCACCCCTCCTCCCCCAGGCAGGCCTCGTAGGTCGACCGGGCCGGCGGCGGCGGCGCCCCCACCCCGAGCCAGACCCCCGCGCCCTCGGCGCTCCCCAGCCAGCCCCACGCGGCGGGGGGCGCGTCGGACACCCAGACGGCGTCGGGAGGCCAGCCGAGGGAGGCGGGCAGCCACGGGGGCACCGGCAGGCGTTCGGGCAGCTCCGCCGCCGCGCCCAGGCGCCGCCAGCCGAGGTCCCGATCGGGCCCGAGGACCATCCGGTCGAGGGTCCACAGCCCCACGGCGAGGCCGAGGGTCCAGGCCACGCCCAGCACCGCGCGCCTCATGCCGCCACCCCCCAGGTGAGGAGCATCGCCACCAGGACCAGGACCAGCGAGGCGCCGGCGCCGCCCACGGGAACCCCGTCGAGGAGCGCGCGCACCCGCTCCCGGGTGGCGGCCACCTCGGCCCGCCGCGCCACCTCGTGGCGGGCCCGCACCCAGGCCCCGGCCGAGGCCGGCGGCCGGCGCCCGTGGATGCGGAGGAGGGCCGAGGCGAGGTCCACCGGCCGGACCCAGCGGGCCGCCAGGGCGTCGCAGGCCACCTCCTCGGCCCCGAGGTACCAGCGAAAGGCGACGAGGGCGGCCGGGCTGGGGAGCTGCGCCAGCCGGAACAGCCAGAGCAGCAGGCGCCGCCGGTTGCCGCCGCGGTGGTGGTGGGCGAGCTCGTGGGCGACCACGGCCTTGAGCTCCGCCTCGTCCAGCGCCCGCATCAGCCCGCGCGAGACCAGGATCGTCGGCGCGGAGAGCCCCTGGAGCAGCGCCAGCCGCCGGTCGGTCTCGAGGCGGCGTATCGCCAGGGGACGGCCCCAGGGGCGGGCGGGAAGCTCGGCGAGGATGGCCTCCAGGCGCGCGTCGCGGACGTGCGGCACCCCGGAGAGGCCGACGCGGAGCGCCAGGTTGGGCACCACCTCCTGCACGACGCCGATGAGCGCGCTACCGCCGAACAGGAAGCCGACTGACGACATCGCCGGCCAGCCCCCCGCCTCGAGCAGCGCCCACCACCGGTCCGCGCGCAGCAGCGCCCAGGCCCGGGGCGGGCCGCCGAGGCCGAGGAGGCGGGCCGCCGCGAGCACCGGCGGCGCCACGAGGATCGCGGCGAGGAGGTTCACCCGCAGTCGGGCCGGCAGCGGGCGGGCGAGGCGGTCGAGGCCCACGAACCAGGCGAGGCCGACCACGCCCTGGAACACCACCGCCAGCAACCAGGGCCCCACCGCTTCTGCCTCCCTCGGGAACGCGACCGGCCTCCCTAGGTACTCGAACCGAGGGGTTCTCGCGACCTCGCCCGATACCTCGCGCCCCGCATGGACCATACTCAACCAGCAGCGGTGCCGGTTCCACCCGTTCCAAACCCGGGGGAAGACATGCAGCTCTCACCACCCGCCGCCTCGCGCCGGCTCCTCCCGCTGCTCACCGCGGCGGCGCTCCTCGGTCTCGCCGGCGGGGCGCGCGCGGCGGACGGCTCCAAGGATGCCGCCTGCCTCGGCTGCCACGGCGCCATGGCCGGCGCCAGGGTGAGCTTCGAGGACGGCAGCAGCCTGCCGATCCTCGTGGACGCCGACTCCTGGCACCACTCGGTTCACGGCGACAAGCTCGCCTGCACCGACTGCCACCGCGACATCTCCGGCTACCCCCACGACGTGGAGCCCTCCCCCGACGCCCGCAGCTTCCAGCTCCGCGCCGCCGAGAGCTGCCGGAACTGCCACTACGCCTACTACACGCGCGTGCTCGACAGCATCCACTTCAAGGAGCTCCAGGCGGGCAACCCGGCCGCGCCCACCTGCACCGACTGCCACGGCGCCCACGACATCCAGCCCCCGGGCACGCCCCGCACGGCGATCCAGGACCGCTGCGCGAAGTGCCATCCCGACGTGGCGAAGACCTACGCCCAGAGCGTCCACGGGCGCACCCTCGCCGCCGACCCCGACGCCCCGGTGCCCACCTGCACCGACTGCCACGGCGCCCACGACATCCACGACCCGCGCAACGCCGCCTTCCACGCTGATTCCTGGAAGATCTGCGCCGACTGCCACGGCGATGCCGAGCGCATGAAGCCCTACGGCCTGAGCCCGGACGTCGTCACGACCTACCTCGACGACTTCCACGGGGTCTCGAACCGCCTCTACAGCATGGGCGCCGGCGAGCCCGGCCGGCCCATCGCCGTGTGCACCGACTGCCACGGCTTCCACGACATCCAGCCCTTCGACGACGCGGGCACCACCGAGCAGGTGCAGGCCCGGGTCGCCCAGCTCTGCCAGAAGTGCCACGAGGGCGCCACGCCGAACTTCTCCAAGGCCTGGCTGTCGCACTACCCGCCCACCCTGGACAAGGCGCCCCTGGTGTGGGCCGTCAAGTGGGTCTACCGCCTGATGATCCCGGGCATCATGCTCGGGCTCGTCCTCCACATCCTGCTTCACCTGTGGCGCCTGCGCGGGCGCCGAAACGCCTGAGGAGGGGCCATGCGCGACGTCAAGATCGTGGAGAAGTCCGATGGCACCGTTCTCGTGGAGCGGTTCAGCCCCATGCGGCGGGTGGAGCACATCCTCGTGATCACCACCTTCACGGTGCTGCTGCTCACCGGCTTCCCGCAGAAGTTCGAGGGCGCCTGGGCGGCGGCGCTGCTGCGCCTCTTCGGCGGCCTCGACACCGCGCGGCTGATCCACCGGGCCGCGGGCATCGTCTTCGTCTCCCACGCCGTCTTCCACATCGGCAGCATCCTCGTCGGCATGCTCAGCGGCCGGATGCGGCCCACGCTGCTGCCCGTGCCCCAGGACCTGCGCGACGCCTGGGAGAACCTGCGCTACTACTTCGGCTTCCGGCCGCACCCGCCACCCTTCCCGAAGTTCGACTACCGGCAGAAGTTCGAGTACCTCGGGCTCGTGCTCGGCGGCCTGGTGATGGCCTCCACCGGCCTGATCCTCATGTTCCCGATCCAGGCGGCCAACCTGCTGCCCGGACAGGTCATCCCGGCGGCGATGGTCGCCCACTCCAACGAGGCGATGCTCGCCTTCCTCGTGCTGGCGATCTGGCACGTCTACGGCGCCCACCTCTCCCCGGAGGTCTTCCCGATGGACACCAGCGTGTTCACCGGCTTCATGACCCGCGAGGAGCTGGCCCACCACCACCCCCTCGAGTACGCCCGGCTGTTCGGCGAGATGCCGGAGCCCTGGCGGGAGGAGCCCGCCGGCACGGACGCGAAATCCCCCTCCAAGGCCGACACCTCGCCAGCTCCCGGCGAGCCGCACCCGAACCCTTGACGCCCCGCGCGGCTCCCGATAATAAGGCTGCGCCAGCCACCGAGGCGGTCCCCCGCCGAGGCGGTCGCCCTGCTGAGGCATGGTGTAATTGGCAACACGTCGGGTTCTGGCCCCGAAGATTCTAGGTTCGAGTCCTAGTGCCTCAGCCATCCTTGAATGCTCCCATCGTCTAGTGGCCAAGGACACCGGCCTCTCACGCCGGAGACACGGGTTCGACTCCCGTTGGGAGTACCACTCACGCCCCGAGGGCTCGCCCCTCGGGGCGTTTTTCGTGCCCGGATCGGGGCCGACCGATAAGCCCGGGGGCGTCCACCCCGGAGCGTCCATGCCGGCTTCCCCGCTCGTCCTCCTGAGCCTCCTCGCCGCCTGCGGCGGCGCCACCTCCCCGGACGCCGGGGGCACCTCGGGCGCGGGGGCACGCCCCAACGTGCTCATCGTCACCCTCGACACCACCCGGGCCGACGCACTGTCGCCCTTTGGCGGGCCGCCCGAGGCCACCCCGACGGCCGCGCGGCTGGCCGCCGAGGGCGCCGCCTTCACCGAGGCCTTCACGGTCACCCCCCTCACGATTCCCGCCCACTCCTCGCTGATGAGCGGGGTGCTCCCCCCGCGCCACGGGGTTCGCGACAACGGCGACTTCTTCCTCGGCGACGAGGTGGTCACCCTCGCCGAGCGCTTTCGCGACGCCGGCTGGCGCACCATGGCCTCGGTCGGCGCCGAGGTGACCAGCCACCACTGGGGCTTCGCCCAGGGCTTCGACGCCTACTTCGACGACATGGGCGAGCGCACCGAGGCGAACCGCTGGCGGGTCGAGCGCCGGGGCGACGCGGTCCTCGCCGACGCCCTCGGCTGGTTCGACGACCAGGCCGGCGACGACCGCCCCTGGTTCGCCTGGGTGCACCTCTTCGACGCCCACCACCCCTACCAGCCCCCGGACGACTTC
>WGAH01000041.1 GCA_015489145.1 Deltaproteobacteria bacterium | reverse complement strand
CGGCGGCGTCGGCCAGGCTGTGGCTCGCGCCCGAGGCGGTGAGCGGACCCGCCAGCAGGTAGACCGCCCCGGCCGCCCCGTCGGCGATGGGCGCGCCCACGAGCAGGTCCTCGTAGCCGTCGCCGTCCACGTCGCCAGCCGCCGCCCGCATCGGCGGCGACAGCGCCGCCGACAAGCTCGGCTGGTCGATGGTCTCGCTCGGCGACCTGGACGGGGACGGCCACGACGAGTTCGTGGTGGGCGCCATCGTGGCGGAGGACGCCGGCACGGATGCCGGCACCGCCGCGCTGTTCTACGGGCCGGTCAGCGGGTCCCTCGCCCTGAGCGACGCCGACGTGCACTACACCGGCGGCGCCAGCAAGGACTGGGCGGGCTACGCCCTGGCGGCCGGCGACGTGAACGGCGACGGCTACGAGGATCTCCTCGTCGGCGCCCCCCAGTCCGAGCCCGGCGGCCTCAGCGCCGAGGGCGCCACCTACCTCATCCTCGGCCTCGGGCAGTAGGGTCCCGGCTCCGGTCGGGCCGCGCTCAGCGGGGCGCGGGTTCCAGTCGCCGGAACAGGCGGTAGAGCGTCTCGGCCGCGGCCAGGGCCGTCACCCGGGCGCGATCCCCCGGCAGGTGCAGCTCGTGGTGCTCGGTGCCTCCGGGCCCGGCCACGGCGATGTGGACGGTGCCGACGGGCTTGGCGGGCGTGCCGCCGCCGGGGCCGGCGATGCCGGTGATGCCCGCGCCCCAGGTCGCGCCGGCGCGGGCGCGAATGCCCTCGGCGAGCGCCCGGGCGACGGGCTCGCTCACGGCGCCGTGGGCCGCGATCAGCTCGGCGGGCACCCCGGCGGTGCGGACCTTGGCGGCGTTGCTGTAGACCACGGCCCCTTCCAGGAGGTAGCGGCTCGCGCCGGGCACGCCGCCCACCCAGGCGCACAGGCGGCCGGCGGTGCAGCTCTCGGCGAGGGCGAGGGTCTCGCCGCGCTCGGCGAGGCGGCGGCCGGTCTCCTCGGCGAGGTCGCCGCCATCCACGCAGAAGGCGCGGGGGCCGATGCGGGCGCGCACCGCCTCGACCGCGGCGCGGCGGAGGGGCTCGGGCAGGCCCGGGCGAAACCGGAGCTTCACCAGGTTCTCGGTCAGCCGGGTGTGGAAGCCGATCGCCCAGTCGGCTGGACCCAGCCCGGCCACCTCCAGGCCCGCGAGGCGGCTCTCCAGGGCGCTCTCGCCGAGGCCGGAGACGCGCAGGACGTGCAGGGCCGGCGCCTCGATGCGGAGGCGCACCCGGAGCTCGGGCTCGACGGACGCGGCGAACATGGCCCGCATCTCTCCCGGGACGCCCGGCAGGAAGGCGAGGAGGCGGCCCGCGCGCTCCAGGCGGAAGCCGGGGGCGGTGCCCAGGGGGTTGGGCAGCATCGCCGCCCCTTCCGGCAGCCGGGCCTGCTTGCGGTTGGACGGGGGCATCGGGCGGCCCCAGCGGGCGAAGGTGGCCTCGATGGCGGCGAGGGCGGCGGGGTCTTCCCGGAGCGGGAGGCCGAAGGCGCGGGCGACCGCCTCGGCGGTGAGGTCGTCGCGGGTGGGGCCGAGGCCCCCGGTGCCGAGGACGAGGGGGGCGAGGCCGACCGCCTCGCGCACGACGGCGGCGAGGTCGTCGAGGCGGTCCGGCACCGTGAACACCCGCCGCACCTCGATGCCGAGGTCCCACAGGCGCCCGGCGATCCAGGCGCTGTTGGTGTCGGCGACCCGGCCGGTGGTGAGCTCGTCGCCCTGGGCGATGATCGCGGCTTCCATCGGGACCCCTCCCGCGGGGTGGCGGTTCGCCCGCCCGCAAGGCGCGGCCGGCGGGTTAGCCCGCCGGCATGGCGCGGCCGGCAACCTACATCGCCCTCGACGTGGGGACCAGGACCATCGGCGTCGCCCGGGCCCTGGCCGACGCGCGGGTGCCGGCGCCGTGGTTCACCCTGTCGCGCAAGGGGGTGCGCCGGGACGTGGACGCCCTCCTCGCGCGGGTGGACGGCGCGGAGGTGGCGGCCTGGATCGTCGGCCTGCCGCTCGAAAACGACGGCACCGAGCAGCGCATGGCGCGGCTCGCCCGGCAGGTTGGGGAGGCCCTGGCCGACCGCACCGGCCTGCCGGTCCACTACGTGGACGAGCGCTACAGCAGCGTCGAGGCGCAGCGGCGCCTCGTCGAGGCCGGGATCCGCCGCGGTCGCAGCAAGGGGCGCCTCGACGAGGCCGCCGCCGCCGTCATCCTCCAGCGCTGGCTCGACGGGACGGGCTGATCGCGGGCGTCCCGCCCGCTCAGCCGGCCGCCGAGTTCCCGGCCACGCCGACGCCGTTGCGGCCCGAACGCTTCGCCGCGTAGAGGGCCCGGTCGGCCCGCGCGAGCAGGCTGTCCACGGTGTCGCCTTCCTCGGCGGCGGCGACGCCGAGGGTGACGGTCACCCGGCCGCCGAAGGCGAAGTCGAGGGACTCCGCGTGCTCGCGGAGGCGGTCGGCCAGGCTCGCGGCGTCGCTGCCCGGCGCGCCGCGGGCCGGCCGTCGGCAGAGCACCGCGAACTCGTCGCCGCCGAGGCGGCCGAGCTGGTCGCCCTCCCCCAGGACCGAGCGGGCCACGTCGGCCAGGGCCTGGAGCACGGCGTCGCCGGCGGCGTGGCCCCAGGTGTCGTTGATGCGCTTGAAGCGGTCGGCGTCGATGAGGATCACCGAGAGGGGGGCGGGGTGCTGCCGGCGCTGTTCGAGGGCGGCGGCGAGGGCGCGGCGGAAGGCGCGGCGGTTGAGGGCGCCGGTGAGGTCGTCGCGGGTGGAGAGACGGTCCAGCTCGGCCTCGTGATCGAGGCGGGCGCGCTCGTAGAGCCAGGCCAGGAGGGTGGTGACCAGGTAGCTCGCGCCGACGCTCAGGGAAGCGGACGCCGGGTCCAGCTCCGTCGGCGGCACGACCCGGAGCATGGCGAGCATCACGAGCAGGATGAGCGCGCTCAGGCCGAGTCCCCAGGCCGGACCGACCATCGCCATGACCAGCGGCGGCATGACGTAGGCCCAGAGGTAGGAGGCGAGGGCGCGGTGGGTCCCGGCGATGACCAGGAAGACGATCATGCCGCCCACGGGAAGGGCGGCGATGGCCCGGCTGCCCCGATTGCGCCAGGCGAAGACGGCGTTGGCGGCGAGCGCCAGGCCGAGGCCCAGGTCGACGAGGGCCACGAGCGGCGCGCCGCGGGTCCGGTTGACGCCGATGAAGGCGAAGCAGGCCATCGCGCCGATGGCGCTGGCGGCGACGGCCAGGCGGGTGCGGTGTCGGTCGAGGGATGAGCGCGCCATTCCACGACGGAATTCGGCCGACGCGGGCCGCGCTTGAGCCCCCGAACCGCTCAGGGAGCGCCTTCCGCCCACCGGGGCTCGTGGGCCGGGACGACGCGCAGGTCCGGGCAGTGGCCGGCGAGCCACCGCGTCCAGGCCTGGCTGGCGCGCAGCTCGGCCGGGTCGCTGTCGACGACGAGCCGGGTGAGCCAGGGGCGGTTCGCGCCGTCGAGCTGCTCGGCCAGCCAGAAGGTGTCGCCGATGAACAGCCAGGGGCCGTCGGCGGCCTGCACGAGCACGCTCACCGAGCCCGGGGTGTGGCCGGGGGTGGACAGCACGGTGATCGCGCCGTCGCCGAACACGTCCACCGCCGGGCGGCCCAGGGCCCGGCCGGCGACCCCCGGGGTGTCGAGGTCCAGGGGCTCGACGGCGTGGCGGTCGGCGATGCGCCGGGCCGGGACCCCCGGGGCTCCGGGGCCGTAGGCCCACCAGTCGCGGCGGTCCATCCAGACGGTGGTGGGCGGCAGGTCGAGCAGGCCGCTGACGTGGTCGTAGTGCAGGTGGGTGAGCACGACGAGGCGGGGCGGTTCGGGCACCTGCGCGGCGATGGAGCCGGCCGGCGCCAGCTCGGGGTGGAACAGGGCCTGCAGGGGCCAGCCCGGGTACTCGCCGCGCCGGGTCGCCTCGCCGATGCCGGTGTCGACCAGCACGGTGCCGTCGGGGTGATGGACGAGGCCGACGAGGGAGGGCAGGCGGAGCGGGCCTTTTCGCCCGCTGTTCGTCGCCCGCTCCCAGCGGGAGGGCACGAAGCCCGCGGCGAGCACCTCCACGGTCACCGGGCTGTCCGGTTGCGCGGCGGGACAGGCGAGGTCGACGGGCGGCGGCAGCATGGTGCGCCGCTAACGCGAGGCGCCGCCCGTGGCGGGCGGCGCGAGGCGGGTCGGGGGCGATCAGAAGTAGAAGTTGAGCCCCATCGTGGCCTGGAGGGCGCTCGGCCCGGTCGGGTCGTCGGGCTGGCGGTTCAGGTAGCCGATGTAGTCGGCCTCGAAGTTCACCGCGGCGCTCTGCCCGACCGCGAACTCGACGCCCAGCCCGCCGTGGGGGCCGAACAGGGTGTCGTCGGCCTGCACGGTGCGGTACTGGAACCCGTCCCAGTAGTCGTCCTGGATGTCGCGGTGGTTCCAGGTCAGCCCGGCGCTGAGGTAGGGGCTCACGCGGGTCCAGGGGAAGGCGTAGAGGTTGACCGAGGCCTGGAGCGGCTGGTTGATGCGCTCGGTGCCGTCGTCCCAGGTCTGGCTGTGCTGGGCGTAGCGCACCTGCAGGCCGATCGCCTCGACGGGACGGAGCTGGGCGGTGAGGCCGAGGCCCATGTCGCCGAAACCGCCGCCGCCTTCGTAGCCGGCCATGTACGAGCCGCCGGTGACGCCGATGCCGAAGTCGCCGTTGCGGTCCACGGCCCGGCGCGGCCTGGACTCGACCTTGCGGGCGCGGCCGTCGCGCTCCTCGACCACGACCACGCGGGCCCGGGGGGGCGGCGGGCTGTAGACGAAGATGCCGGCCGTCCAGTAGCGCGGGTGCCAGTGGGGCACGTGGCGGACGCGGTAGCGGTGCCAGGCCGGCACCCAGCGCGGCGGGGCGTGGCGCGGGTGGGGGGCCCGGTACGCCCGGTGGTGGGTCTCGACGGCGCGGGCGCGGTGGGCCACGCCGGCGTCGCGGTGGGCCGGGACGTGGCGGGCGCTGCCCGAGGCGCGCTGGCGCGG
>WGAH01000040.1 GCA_015489145.1 Deltaproteobacteria bacterium | reverse complement strand
GTCCTCGACCGCTCCACCGGTGCGAGGCCGGCGGTCGGCCGGCGGTCCTCCGGCGATGCGGGAGAAACGACCGCCCCTTCCTCGCCGGTGCTCCGCGACTCCGCCCGCCGGGCGCCTCACTTCCAGCGGTCGTGCAGCCACAGCCAGGCGTGGGGCGCCGTTCGGATGCGGTCCTCGTAGAAGCGCTGGCTGGCCGCGGTCAGCGACCGGATCGCCTCGTCGCGGTCCTCGGGCACCGGCCAGTCGAGGCGCTGGAAGCGGATGACGTGGCCGCCGGCCTCCCGCCACTGCCAGACGCCGAGGAGGGGGGCGCGGGTGCGCCAGGCCATCGCGGCGAAGGCCGGCGAGGTGCGGGCGGGGCGGCCGAAGAAGGGCACGCGAATCCCCTGGTTGTGGCGCTGGTCCTGCACGAAGATCACGACGCGGCCGCGCTCGAGGGCCCGGTAGGCCGCCGCCATGCTGTCGCGGGGCGGCAGCAGCTCGAGGCCGGCCCGGCGGCGCAGGCGCTCGATGAGCCAGGCGGCCAGGGGGTTGCTCGGGGTGCGGACGAAGATCGTGACCGGGACGTGGCGGGCGACGCTGATCAGGGCGAGGTCGAAGGCGCCGCCGTGGCCGCCGAGGCAGATCGCGCCGCCGGGGGGCACCCGCTCGAGGCCTTCCACCCGGGCGCGGCGGCCGAGGAGCAACTCGACGTAGCTCCAGGCCAGCTCGCCCACCCCGCGGCGCAGCTCCCGGGGGTCGCGGTCGGGAAAGGCGCGCCGGAAGTTCTCGACGGCGAGGCGGCGGCGCACCGGCAGCACCCACCACCACAGCCAGCCGAGGAGGCGGATCACGGCGGCCCCTCCCCGGCGGCCAGGGCGCGCAGCCGGGCGAGCAGGGGCTCGGCCCCCTCGACCTCCAGGTCGACGAGGAGCGCCCGCACCGGGGCGTCGGGGGGCAGGCGGGCGGCGTCCTTTTCGGTCACGACGCAGCCCTCGGGCAGCGCCGCCGGGTCGAGGGCGCCGTGGTCGCGCACCACCCGCCAGGACCGCACGGTGAGGCCCAGGCGGAGCAGGGCGCTGAAGAAGCCCTCGGGGCGGGCGATGCCCACCGCCACGTCCACCTCGCCGGTCACGGCTTCCAGGGGGAGGCGTCGGCCGGCCACCAGCCAGCCGGCGGGCCGCAGGCGGGAGCGCACGAGGAGCTGGCCGGGCAGGGGGGTGACGCGCGGGGCCGCGCCGTCGTCCTCGCCGTCGGGGGCGTGGTGCAGCCAGAGCACCCCGGCGCGCCGGGCCGCCGACCAGGGCTCGCGGCGGGTGCCGACGGGGATCGGCCCCCGGCCGTCGGGCCAGCGGGCGTCGATGCAGAGCACGTCGAGGTCGCGGGCGAGGCGGCGGTGGCCGAAGCCGTCGTCGAGCACGACCAGGCGCGCGCCCCGCCGGAAGGCCTCCCGCGCCCCGGCCAGCCGGTCGGGGGCGCTCACCACCGGCACGCCGCGCCGGCGGAGCATCTCGAGCTCGTCGCCGAGGGGGGCCGCCGGGGGCTCGCCGGGCAGCCCGACGCGCACGCCGCCGTCGCCGCCGCGCCGGTAGCCGCGCCCGACCACCCAGGCTCCGGGGATCCGCTCGGCCAGCCAGCCGGCCACCGGGGTCTTGCCCGCGCCCCCCGCCGACAGGGCGCCGACGCTCACCACGGGCCCGCCGGCGGGCTCCGGGGGGAGGCGGCGGCTCGGGGCGAGGGCGTGCAGCACCCGCCAGGCCGGCACCAGGGGCCGCAGCCAGGGCCGCGCCGGCGTCTCCCGGGGGGTGCGCGGCTCGGGGAGGAGGGCGGCGGCGCGCATGGCCGACTCGTTGGCGGGCACCGCCCGCGGCCCCACCGACAGGGCCGAGCGAATCGCCTTCGCCAGCCGCTCGGGCAGGTCGGGGCCCTCGGGCACCGCCAGGGCGATGCCCTGGCTCCAGGCCTCGGGGTTGGCGTGGGTGTGGGGCCCGTGCACGACGGGCAGGCCGGCGAGGAAGGCCTCCGCCGGGGAGTGGCCCCCGATGCGGGCATCGAAGGTGCCGCCGACGAAGGCGGCGCGGGCCTGCGGAAAGAGGGTGGCCAGCTCGCCCAGGGTGTCGAGGAGCAGCACGTCCACGTCGGGCGACCAGCCGGCGGTGCGCCGGGCCCAGCGCAGCCCGCTGGCATCGAGGAGTCGCGCCACCTCGGGCACCCGGTCGAGGTGCCGGGGCGCGAGCACCAGCATCGGGCGCGGCAGGCGACCGATGCGCTCGGGCAGGCGCTTCCAGGCCGCGATCACGCGCTCCTCGTCGCCGGGGCGGGTGCTGGCGGCGATGAAGGCGTCGCGCCCCAGCTCGAAGGTGGCGGCCCCGAGCCGCGCCGCCAGCTTGAGGTCGCCGGTCTCGGACTGGGGGATGAAGCGCACCCCCCGGGTGAGCCAGCGCCACAGGGGGCCGAGGCGCCGCCAGCGGGCCGTGCCCCGGCTCGGCCGGGCGTTGACGACGGCCACGGGGATGCCCCGCGCCCGGGCGGCGGCGATCCAGCCGGGCCACAGCTCGCTCTCGACGAGGATGAGCCGGGCCGGCCGGGCGCGGTCGAGCCAGCGGCCGACGACGAAGGGCAGGTCGAGGGGGGCCGGGAAGGCGCCGGCCACCGGGGTGCGCGGGCTCAGCGAGGTGCGCCAGGCCCCCTCGGCGAGGTAGGGCGCCAGCGCCCGGGCGGCGAGGTGCTCGCCGGCGCTGGCCCCGTGCAGCCAGTTCCAGCCGGGCTCGGGGGCGGGCAGGCCCACGACGTGCCGCCGCAGCCCCGGGTGGAGCAGCGCCGCCGGCAGCGCCAGCAGGCCGACCAGCCGCCAGGCCGCGAGGAAGGCGGCGCCGGCCAGGCGCTCGGCGAGGTCGGGCGGGGCCTCCTCCTCGGCGCCGGTCTCCAGGCCGCGCTCGGACCAGGTGAGGCCCTCGGCCTCGGGGTCGGGCACGCCGGCCTCGACGCCGCGGCCGGGGCGCTCGTCGCCGGGGATCATCGGCTCGCCCCCGGTTCCTCGTCGAGGCGCCAGGCGTGGCGGGCCATGTCCACCCGCCAGTCCCGCACCGCCACCCCCTCGGCCCGCAGCCGCCGGGCCTGCCGGGGCCCGCGAACCGGATCGCCGCGAAGCGCGATGGCGCCGTCGCTTCGGACGACCCGCCACCAGGGGACGCCGGTGTCCGGCGGCAGGGCGGCCAGGGCGAAGCCCACCTGCCGGGCGGCGCGCGGGCGTCCGAGGAGGGCGGCGACGTGGCCGTAGCCGAGCACCCGCCCGGGCGGCACGAGGGCCACCGCCCGGGCCACCGCCTCGCGAAAGCGCAGGCGGCCGGCGGCGAGGGCGTCCTGGATCGCCAGCAGCGCGTCGAGGCGGTCGTCGGCGGGAGGCATGGGCTCCGCCTATCCCGACCGCGAGGCGCTCCCCGGGGGCGGGCCGCCGGCCTGCCGGGCGACGAGGCGGGCGTAGACGCCGCCCCGGGCCATGAGCGCCTCGTGGGTGCCCTCCTCCACCACCCGGCCCTCGTCGAGGACGACGATGTGGTCGGCGTCGCGCACGGTGCTCAGGCGGTGGGCGATCGCGAGCACGGTGCGGTCCCGCACCAGGCGGTCGAGGGCCTCCTGCACCGCGGCCTCGCTCTCGGCGTCGAGCGCGCTGGTCGCCTCGTCGAGCACCAGCAGCGGCGCGTCCCGGAGGATGGCCCGGGCGATGCTGATGCGCTGGCGCTGCCCGCCGCTCAGGCGCTGGCCGAGCTCGTCGATGCGCGTGTCGTAGCCCCGGGGGAGCGCCTCGATGAAGTCGTGGGCGTTGGCGGCCTTCGCGGCGGCGACCACCTCGGCCTCGGTCACCGCCTCGCCGGGGCGGCCAAAGGCGATGTTGGCCCGCACCGTGTCGTCGAACAGGAAGGTGTCCTGGCCGACGACGGCGACGTGGCGGCGCAGCGAGGCGAGGGTGTAGTCGCGCAGGTCGCGGCCGTTGATCAGGATGCGCCCCCCCGTCGGGTCGTGCAGGCGGGCCAGCAGGCCGGCGGCGGTGGACTTGCCCGCCCCGGAGGCGCCGACCAGCGCCACCACCCGCCCGGCGGGCATCGCGAAGCTCACGTCCCGCAGCACCGGGCCGTCGCCGTAGTCGAAGTCGACGTGCTCGAAGCGCGCCTCCACCCGGCGGGCGTCGAGGACGACGGTGCCGGCGTCGGCGATGGCGGGCTCGCGGTCGACGATGGCGAAGATGCGGTCGGCGCCGGCCAGGGCGCGCTGGGCCTGGGACCAGGCGTTGGCGATGCCCTTGAGGGGGTCGTTGAGCAGGCCGAGGGCCACGAGGAAGGCGATGAGCTGCCCCGGCTGCACCTCGCCCCGGAACACCTGCCCGCCGCCCACCCAGATCACGACCCCGGCGCCGGTGGCGGCGATGAGCTCGACCACCGGGCTCGGCAGGAGCTGGGCGGCGAAGGTCCGCATCTTGAGGCGGCGCTGGGCCTCGTTGGCGGCGTCGAAGCGGGCCTGCACCGCCGCCTCGCCGCCGTAGCTCTGCACGACGCGAATGCCGGTGAGGATCTCGCTGACGATGCCGCTGAGGCGGGCGTGGCCGTCGTTGGCCGCCCGGCTCGCGTTCCGCAGGCGGCGCCCGAAGCGGTGGATCGGCCAGGCGACCAGCGGCAGCACCGCCACCGCCAGCCCGGCGAGCCTCGGGTTCATCGCGAAGGCCGCGCCGACGAGCACCAGCAGGCTCAGCGGCTTGTGGATCGCGTCGACGATGCCCATGACGCCGTACTGCACGTGGTGGACGTCGTTCGTCACCCGGGCGAGCAGCACGCCCGTCGGCCGCGCCTGGTGCCAGGCGACCTCCTGCCGGAGCAGGGCGGCGACGAGCTTGTGGCGCAGCTCGGTGATCACCGCCCAGGCGACGGACTGGGTGAGCATCCCCCGGGCGAAGGCCAGGGCGCCGTTGAGCGCGTAGAGCCCGACCAGCGCCACCGGCAGCACGGCGAGCATCACCCGGTCGCGCTGGATGAGCACCTGGTCGAGCACGCGCTGGACCAGGAAGACGAGGGCGCCGGGAACGGCGGCCTGGAGCACCACCACCCCGAGCAGCGCGGCGATGCGCCCCCGGTAGGGGCGGAAGTGCTCCAGGAGTCGGGCGAGACGGGCGTTCACGGGGCCTTGCGTACCTCGTAGACCTGCCAGCGGGCGACCGGGCGGTCGACCAGGGGGTCGGGGGTGGGCGCCCAGGCGGTGACCACGTTGGCGCCGTGGTGCTCGTAGCCCGCCGCCTCGAGGGGGATCGGCCGGCCGTCGGCCCAGACCCGCACGAACAGGGCGTGCGCGGGCTCGGGCTCGGGCCAGAGGTCGTACTGGTCGGGGCGGCCGAGGCCGGGCACCGCCCAGGCGCGCACCCGGCCGTAGTAGGCGATGAGGGCGGCCTCCTGGTAGCGCTCGGTCAGGACCGGCTCCACCCCCCAGGCGCGCACCGACTCGCCGAGCACCCGGCCGCCGCGCAGGCGGTCGGTGGGGTCGACGGGCAGGGTCACGAGGGGGTGGACGGCGTGGACCATGACCAGCCCGCTGAGCACGGCGCCCACCCCGGCGCCCACCCAGGCGAGGCGGGCGGGCCGGCCGCCGTGGCGGGCCACCCCGACCATCGCCGCGATCCAGGCGGGGGCGGCCCAGTTCGCCTCGCCGCCGGCCCACAGCCCGACGAGGAGCAGCGGCAGGCTGGTCCACCAGCACAGGCGCGCGGCCCGGTCGCCCCGGCCGGCGGCGATGTTCCAGGCGCCGGCGCGGCCGGCGGAGAACCACCAGCCGAGGGCGGCGAGGAAGCCGAAGCCCCCGGTGAGGGCGAACTGGGCGCCGAGGAAGTCGAGGCGCCGGTGCGCGGCGGCGACGTGGCGGAGCTGGAAGCGCCAGCTCGCGGCGTCGTGGGCGAGGTTCCAGGCGGCGTTGGGGGCGTAGACGAGG
>WGAH01000039.1 GCA_015489145.1 Deltaproteobacteria bacterium | reverse complement strand
ACGTGGTAGAGGTGGTTGTGGCGGTGCAGCTCGGCGGCCAGCTCGGCGATGCGCCCCCGCGCCGCCGCCTCGTCCATGGCCGCGACCCGCGCCTCGACCGCCGCCGCGTCGCCCTGGGCCATCGTCTCGCTCACCGTGCCGTCCTCCGCGCGGACCTCCCGCCTCGGGGCGGACTAACCCGCCGGGGCGGGCCGGCTCAGCGCCGCAGGCTGAGCACGACCGGGCGGTGGTCGGAAATCGTCGGCTCGTCGGCGATGCCGCCGTCGTAGTCCGACCAGGGCGGGATGCGGTCGTGGGCGATCACGACGGGGGCGCCGGCCCGGCGCGGCTGGATGCCGTCGGTGAGCACGACGTGGTCGATGATCTCGCGGCCGGGAATCCAGGTGTAGTCCTCGGCCGGGTCGAGCGCCTCGGCGCTGAACCAGAGGTCGGGGTCGGCGGTCAGCACGTCGAGGGTGGCGAGGTCCGGGTTGATGCCGCCGAGGGTGTCGTTGAAGTCGCCGGCGAGGATCACCGGGCGGTAGCCCCCGTCCCCGCCCGGCGGCGGGCGGCGCGCCCGGCGGCGCTGGAGCCAGTCGTGGATCGCCCCGGCCTGGCGGGCGCGCTCCTCGGCGTCGTCGAGGCCGTCGTAGGGATGGAGGTGCAGCCCGGCGAAGGTGAAGGCGAGGTCGCCGTCGAGGTCGGTCACCTCCCCCACGAGCAGGTCGCGGCTGGGCCACTGGTCGCCGGCGAGGTGGACCTCGTGGACGCCGGTGACGGCCACCCGGTCGCTCCGCCAGAGCAGGGCGACGTGCTGCGACCAGCCCGAGGCGCCGACGGCCCAGGCGTAGGTGTCGGGCAGGCCGAGACGCGCGAGGGCCGCGTCGCCGTTGACCTCCTCCAGCGCGAGCAGGTCGAGGTCCCACCCGGCGATGAGGCGGCCGATCATCGCGTAGTCCACGTCGTTTCGGGGGACCATCCCCGTCCCGGTCTCGTCGTTGAGCCACTCGCAGTTGAAGGTGCCGACCTGGAGCAGGGCGGGATCGAGGAACTCCGCGGGCGGGACGAAGCCGGTGTCGTCGGCCTCCACCCGGCGGGCGCGGGGGACGAGGGCGCAGCCGCCGAGGAGGGCGAGGATGGCGAGGCGCGGGAACACGCCCGCCCCGTAACGGGCGGCCGGCGGCGCGGCGCTCAGGCCTCGGCGAGGGCGAGGACCGCGGCGGCGAGGTCCGGGTGGGCGTCCGGGGTGAGGCCGGCGGCGGCGCTCGCCTCGTGGCGCTCGAGGATGTGGGCGACGCCGTCGGCGTCCCCGGCGGCGAGCGGCGCCTCGAGGGCGTCGGCGAGGCTGATCGTGATCAGCAGGCGGGTGGCGGCGTCCGGCGCGAAGCCGCGGCGCTGGCGGGGGAGCGGGCTGTGGTGGTACTGCGCGGCCAGGCAGATGTCCTCGGCGATGCGCCAGCGGGCGAGGGCGGCGGCGCCGAGGTCGGTGTGGGCCACCCCGAAGACCGCCCGCTCCTCGGCGGTGGTCGGGCCGCGGCCCCGGAAGCGGTCCCAGGCCTCCGGCTCCACCGCCAGGAGGATCACCTGCCCGATGTCGTGGAGGAGCCCCGCGACGTGGGCGACCGGGCCGAGGCGCCAGCCCTTGCGCCGGTCGAGCAGCTCGGCGATGCGGGCGACCTGCCGGGCGTGCCGGTGCACCCCGGCGGCCCGGGGCCCGAGGCGGACGTAGCCCTGGGCCAGCGCCAGGGACAGGGCGAGGTGGCGGGCCGAGACGTAGCCGAGGACGCGAATCGCCTGCTCGAGGGTGCTCACGCCGCCGGCGCGGGCGTAGTAGGGCGAGTTCGCCACCCGCAGCAGGTGGCCGGTGAGCACCGGGTCGGCGCCGATGATCGCCTCGAGGTCGCGGTTGGCGCCCCCCTCGTCCCGCGTGTGGGCCAGGAGCTGGTGGGCCGTCTCGGGAAAGACCTGGAGCTGCTCCGCCCGGTCGAGCCAGGCCTCGAACTCCGCGCCATCTCCCCTGCTTCTCGCCGCAAGCGCCGACATTCCCGACCCTCCCCCCGGGGTATCGGCCCGGGGGGAGGGTCGGGACTGTCTCTTATACACATCTGACGCT
>WGAH01000038.1 GCA_015489145.1 Deltaproteobacteria bacterium | reverse complement strand
CCCCCGTGATGCGCGCCCTGTTCGAGCGGGTGCGCCGCCTGGCCGGCAGCGACGTGACCGTGCTC
This sequence comes from Deltaproteobacteria bacterium, assembly GCA_015489145.1. Lineage (GTDB taxonomy): Bacteria > Myxococcota_A > UBA796 > UBA796 > UBA2385 > S143-5. The sequence continues at coordinate 15,855 of WGAH01000038.1, read as the reverse complement.
ATCCGGGGCGAGTCGGGCACCGGCAAGGAGCTGGTGGCCCGGGCCCTGCACGCCGAGAGCCCCCGGCGCGACCGCCCCTTTCGCGCGATCAACTGCGCCACCCTGACCGACGAGCTGGCCGCCAGCGAGCTGTTCGGCCACGTCCGCGGGGCGTTTACCGGCGCCGTGGGCGACCACCGGGGACTGTTCGCCCAGGCCGAGGGCGGCACCGTGTTCCTCGACGAGGTGGCGGAGCTGTCCCTGCCGATGCAGGCCCGCCTGCTGCGGGTGCTCCAGGAGCGCAGCTTCGTGCCCCTCGGGGGCTCGCGAGCGGTGCGCGCCGACGTGCGGGTGGTGAGCGCCACGAACCGGGGCCTCCGGGACGCCGTGGCCGCCGGGCGCTTTCGCGAGGACCTGATGTACCGGGTGCGGGTGGCCGTGCTCTTCCTGCCCCCCCTCCGCGAGCGCCCCGGCGACGTCGAGCTCCTCACCTGGCACTTCGTCGAGCGCTTCAACGCCCGGGGCGGGCGGCGGATCACGGCCATCGCCGACGACGCCCGGGCGGCGCTCCTCGCCCACGACTGGCCGGGCAACGTGCGGGAGCTGCGCAACAACATCGAGGCCGCCTTCGCGATGGGCGAGGGGCCGGTGCTGCGCCTCGACGAGCTGGCCCCGGAGCTGCGCGGCGAGGGGGCGCGCCGGACGGAGGCGCGCGGGACCTGGGCGGACCACGAGCGCCGGCGCCTCCTGGCGGCTCTCGAGGAGGCCGGGGGCCGCCGGGCCGAGGCGGCGCGCATCCTCGGGGTGAGCCGGTCCACCCTGTGGCGGCGCATGAAGAAGCTCGGCCTGGGCTGATCGAAGGAGAACCGGGGGGGAATGGAAGGATTCCCGAGAGAACCCGCCTGGATGGAATGCCCGGCCGCACCCCTCCCACGGGAAAACGCCGGGAATCAGGCAGGCCTCGGCGACGGACCTTCCATCGAGCGCCCTTCTCCCGGTCGAGGCGGCACGGCGCGCCGAGGCCCCGGCGGCGAGGCCGGCCGAACCGCCCGCTCCTCGCGGTAGGGTGCCCGGGGGCGCCCCAGGCGCCCCGCGGAGGCCGGATGCCGAACGAACGGGTCGCGTTCTGGGGGCTCCTCGCCGCGCTGAGCGGCGGGGCCGGCCTGCTCGGGTGGGCGGGGCGACGCGCGCCCGACCCGGCGGACTGCCCGGGGCGCGACCCCGAGGCCGACGCCCGGCGGGCGGCCGAGCTCCGGGAGCGCCTGGCCGCCGCGGAGGCGCGAGCGCAAAGGGCGCGGGAAGCCTGGCGCGACCGGGAGCTGCGGCAGCCGGCGCACCTCCCCGGCGTGGTCGTGGGAAGCCGTCCCCCGGCCGACGAGGCCGACCCGGCGGCGGCGGTGGCCCGGCGCACCCGGGCGCTCATCGAGGCCTGCGGGGCCCCGGCCCGGGTGGTCGGCACCGACTGCGACGCGGGGAGCTGCGCGGCGGTGGTCGCGGGTAGCCGCGACTGGCCCGACGCGGTGACCGGCTGCCCGGCGTGGGCCGACTGGAGCGCCGCCTACGGCGCCGAGGTCCTGAGCCTGCGCGCCCGGGAGCGCTGCGGCGACGAGGCCGGCTGGCTGTGGGGCCCCGTGCCCCCGCGGCCGGGCGCCGACTGCGAGGACAGCGGCTGCCCCGAGCCCTCGGCCGAGGCGCTGCTCGCCTGGACGGACGCGCTCCGGGACCGCGCCGACGCCGCCGTGCGGCGCCTGGCGGCAGAGGGAAGCTGCGATGGCGGCCGGTAGTCCCCGCGCCCGGCCCGCGGCGCCCGGCAGGTGGCCATGACCCCGGCCGCCCGCGCGGCGCTCCTCGCGGCGGGGCCCACCGCCGCCTTCGTGCTGGCGCGGCACTGGCCCGGGGAGCCGAGCGCCCCCTGCCCGGAGCCGTCGCCGCCCGCCGAGCTGCGCGCCCTGGAACGCGCCTGGGCCGCCCGCGAGCGCGCCGCCCGCGAGCGCGCCGAGCCCTTCGAGGCGGCGCTCTACGACAGCCTGGAGGCCTGCCGCGTCCCGGCGACGGTCGCGGAGGTGGACTGCGAGGACCCGCCCTGCATCGCCATCCTGGACGAGGCCCCCGCCGGCGTGGCCGGCGCGGTCGGCGCCTGCGGCCCCTGGGCGGCCCGCTACGCCGCTCCCCCCGACCGCCTCGACGTGGGCGTGGACTGCTCCGGGGGGCGGACCCGCGGCGTGGTGGCCCTGGTCGAGCCCGCCTCGCCGACCGAGGTCGCGCCCTGGTGGATGGAGCCCGTGCTCCTCGCCGCGCGCGTCCGGGCCCGCGCGGCCTGGGCCTGCGAGGAGGAGTAGGGCGATGACGGGATGGTGGGTCGCCGTGGCCGCCGTCCTCGTGGCCCTCGCCGCCCTGGGCTGGTGGCGCGAGCGGCGGTGGGGGCCGGCCTCCGTCGTCGAGGTGGACGGCGAGGGCGTGCTGCGCTTCCGCTACGGCCGGCTTCGGGAAGCGGTCCGCTGGACCGACCTGGTGCGGGTCTCCATCGTCACCACCGACGCGGGGCCCTACGTCGAGGACTTCTACCTGCTCCTCCACGCCGCCGACGGAACCGGCTGCGCCGTCGGACTCGACCAGGCTGTCGAGGTCCGGCTGCTGGAGCTGCTCCAGCGGCTGCCCGGCTTCGACAACGAGGCGGTGGTCCGGGCATCCGGCTCGGCCCGCGAGGCGATGTTCACCTGCTGGACCGGGTCCCCCGGCGATGCCCGCCCAATCGTCGAAGCCTTCCGCTCGGGTGAGGAGGAGCCCCGGGCCACCCGGCCCCGGCGCTGACCGGCGGCGGGGCGCGGCTACGGGGGGGCCGGCAGGGCCACGGGAGGCGCGGCGTGGACCGCCTCGGGCGGCGCATCGCCCGCGGCCGCCTCGGGCTCGGCGGAGGGACCGGCGCCCTCTCCGCCGTCGTCCGGCTCCCCAGCGCCCGGACCGGTCCCGCCCGCCGCCGGCGCGGAGGCCGGCAGGGACGGCCGCTGCCCGTCGAGGGGCGGGTGCGCGGGACCAGCGGAGGCGGCCTTCAGGCGCTGCACCTCCCCCCGGGCGAGGTCGCGCTGCCGCTCGGCGGCGCGGAGGCGGGCGGTGAGGCGGGCGGCCCGCTCCTCGGCCCGGGCGGCCCGGGCGCGGGCGTCGGCCAGGTCGGCTTCGAGGGCCTCGACGCGGGAGCGGGCCTGGGCGAGCTCGGCCTGGAGGCCGTCGCGCTCGGCGCCGAGGCGGGAGGCCTCGCCCTTCCAGCGGGCGGCGTCGGCCAGGGCCTCGTCGAGGTCGGCGGCGGTGGCCTCGGCGCGCGCCTTCCAGCCGGCGGCGTCGGCCTTCGCCGCGTCGCGGGCGGCGGCCCACTCCTCCGCCTGCTTCTTCCAGGCGGCCGCCTCGTCCCGGGCCAGGTCGCGGGCGCGCAGCATCGCCAGGGCCCGCCGGCGGGCGGCGTCGAGGTCGGTCTCGGTCTCGGCGATGATCGCCCGGGCCTCCGACTCGCGGTCGAGGGCGGCCTGGGCCCGCGCCGCGGCGTCCCGGGCCTCGGCCTCCCAGCGCGCGGCCTCGGCCCGGCTGCGGGCGCGCTGCTCCTCGAGCCGGGCGATTTCGGCCTCCGCGGCCCGCACCTTGCCCTGGAGCACCCGGCCGGTGACCAGCGTGCCCGCGACCGCCAGGAGCATCACCGCCACCGACAGGGCCGCGCCGAGGCGCAGCCGGTTGCGCCGCAGGTAGAGGCGCAGGCGCAGGGCGCGGTCCGCCTCGTCGAGGGAGGTGGGACGGTGGGCGAGGATCGCTTCGAGGTCCTGGGCGAGGGCCCGCGCGGAGAGGTAGCGATCCTCGGGGTTTCGGGCCATCGCCTTCGCCACGACCCGGGCGACCTGCCGGCTCACCGGCAGGCGGGTCGCGCCGAGGGCGTCGAGGGGCGGCGGCGCGCTCGTGCGCGCGCGCTCGAGCAGCTCCCGGACCGTGACCTTCTCGTCGTTGTCCCGCCGCAGGGGCGGGTGCCCGGCCAGCACCGCGTAGAGGGTGGCGCCCAGCCCGTAGACGTCGAGCCCGGTCAACAGCCGGCGGTCGCGCACCGGGTCGAGGTGGGCGGGCAGGCCGGCCGCCGCCTCCGGGGCCATGTAGTCCGGGGTGCCGAGCACGACCCGGCGCCGGGCGTCCGGCGACCGCCCCCAGGCGCGGGTCGCGCCCAGCTCGGCCACCGTGAGGCCGAAGTCGGTGATCTGGGCCCGGCCGCTGCCGGGCCGCACGAGGATGTTGGCCGGCTTCACGTCCCGGTGGAAGACGCCCTCCTGGTGGGCATCGGCGACGCCGTGGGCCGCCTGGGCCAGCACCCGCAGCGCCTCCTCGGTGGTGGCCGGCAGCCGCCGGTCCAGCGCGCGACCGATGACCAGGCCGCCATCGGCCGGGGCGTCGGGGCCGTCGGGCAGGGCGGCGCAGAGCTCCATCGCGATGAAGCCCAGGCCCACGTCCTCGAAGACGCCGGCGTCCTTGACGCGGATGATGAAGTCGCTGACCACCCGGGAGGCCGCGCGGGCCTCGCGCATCACGGCCTCGAGCACCGCCCGGCCGGCCCGACCGCGGAACTCGAACAGCTTGAGGGCGATGGGCATGTGCAGCCGCAGGTCGGTCGCCCGCCAGACCGATGCGCTGGCCCCCTCGCCGAGGGGCGCCTCGAGGCGGTAGTCGCCGAGCACCCGGCCCGGTTCCAGCACCGGGCGAGGCGCCTCGACGATCTCGGCCACGCCGGGCTCGGGGAGCGTGGCCTCCCCGGCGAGGGGCGCGCGGGGCGTGTCCGTGGACGAGCCGCTCAGCACGCGAAAGAGCGGCGTCTCTCCGCCGGCGAGGGCCCCCCCGCCGGCAGCCGGCTCGCCGGGCTCCGGGGCGGCGACGATGGTGGGCGAGGGGCTCAGGGTCTGGGCAGAACGGGCCTGGGTGGACATGGCGGGTCCGGGTCGCAGGGTGGGGCCACGCGGTGGGGTCGGGCGTTCACGCCCGACGGGGGAGCCCCGGGTTTCCTTCGACACCCCGCCTGGGACAGCAGGGCACCGCGCGCGGTTCCCTGGGCGTGTCAATATCCTACCTCGACTTTTCATGAATGTCGGGAACTTCCCCACGAGCCGGTTCCCACGGCTACCATCCGCCTCGTTCCCATGCGCTTCCACCTCGTCTTCCTCGCCCTCCTGCTCGCGGGGCTCGCCGCCCTCGCCGCCGAGCCGCCGCCGACCTGGGGCCCCGGCGACGACCCCCGGGTGCCACCCGCCTTCGCCGCGTGGCACCCGGGCTTCGAGGACGACGGCGACTACGGCGAGAGCTGGTTCACCCTCGTCCGCAACGCCGACGGCACCTTGATCTTCGTGCTGCTCTCGGTCACGAACCTCGGCCTCCACACCTTCGACGGCAGCGTGGACGTGCAGGTCTACCCGCCGGCCGGCCCGGCCCGGAGCTTCCACGCCGAGGTGGGCCGCGACGCCGTCGAGGGGGCCACCGACCACCTCGACATGCGCATCGACGGCGCCCGGACCTGGGGCCGCGAGGGCATCACCCACCTGCGAATCCAGCGCCCGGATCTCGACCTGAGCCTCGACCTGGCCAACAGTCTGCCCTCGTGGCGGCACGGCGACGGGCGCATGGTGTTTCGCGGGGCGCTCGAGGGCGAGTGGACCCACGGCGAGCTCGCACCCCGGGCTCGGGCCGCGGGCCACCTCCACGCCGGCGACCTCGACCTCGTCATCGACGGGGTGGGCTACACCGACCACGGCTGGGCCACGGTGAAGCTGCCCGCCTTCCTGCGTCGGTGGACGGCGATTCGCGTGCTGGACCCGGACCTCACCCTCGTCCTCCACCAGCACGACCTCACCGAGCGCTTCGGCGGGGGCTCCAACCGCTTCGCGCTCCTGGGCACCGCCGAGGCCATCACCGGCGCCACCCGCGCCTTCACCCTGCGCCCCACCGCCACCCGCGAGGTCGCGGGCCAGGCGATGCCCACCGCCTTCGCGCTGTCGCTCGAGGCCGGCGGCACGCGCCTCGAGGGCACGATCGAGGAGGTCCGCTTCCTCGACGCCATCGACGTGCTCGGCCGGGTCAGCCTGCCGGTGCGCCTCGCGATCAAGGCGCTCTACACCGATCCGTGGATGCTCCGGTGGGTCGGCCGCTATCGCTTCCGGCTCACCGGGGCGGACGGGGCGAGCCACACCGTGGCGGGCACGGCCATCGTCGAGGTCGATACCTACTGAGCGCCCGCGAGGATCGGCCCCTCGCCCCAGGCGGCGAGGATGTCGTCCGGCAGGCCGTTGGCGCGGGCGATGGCCTCGAAGATCGCCGCCGAGGGCCGGGGTTCGCGGCGCCCGGTGGCCCGGTCCAGGGCGAGCAGGCCGAAGCGGGGCGTCCAGCCCTCGGCCCACTCGAAGTTGTCGACCAGCGACCAGTGGAAGTAGCCGCGCACGTCGGCGCCCTGCTCGACAGCCCCGGCCAGCGCCCGGAGGTGCTGCACCAGGAAGCGGGGGCGAATGCGGTCCTCGGCGTCCATCACGCCGTTCTCCGTCACGATCACCGGCCGACCGAGGGCCGCGAGGCGCCGCACCTGGGCGGCGAAGCCCCCGGGCGAGGGCTGCCCCCAGTCGTTCGTCGCCGTGCGGACCGAGGGTTCCTGGACGTGCCGGCCGACGAGGTAGGGGCCGCCCACCCCGAAGCGGACCCGCATGAGACCGTAGTAGTTGAGGCCGACGAAGTCCGAGGCCCCGGCGAGACCGGGCACCGCGCGGGGCAGCGCCGCCAACGGGGGGAGCAGGCGGCCCGAGCGAATCGCCTCGACGAAGACCTCGTTGAACACGTAGTCGTGAAGCCATGCGACGAGGCGGTCCAGCGGGTGCTTCCGGGCGGGCTCGAAGCGGGGCAGGTTGAGCACCAGGCCGGCCCGGGCGCCGGGCAGCGCGTCGTGCAGCGCCGTCCAGGCGGCGAGGTGGCCGAGGAGCAGGTGGCGCATCGCCCGAAAGGCCGCCCACGCGCTGTCGCGGCCGGGCGGGAAGTGCGCCGAGCCGTAGGCGGCCACCGCCAGCACGTTGGGCTCGTTGACGGTGCACCAGGAATCGACGCGGTCGCCGAGACGCCGCGCCACCTCGGCGGCGAGGCGGCCCAGCGCCTCGGGCAGCCCCGGCCAGGTCCAGCCCCCCCGCGCCGCCGCCCAGCGGGGCAGGGTGAAGTGGTGGAGGGTGACCATGCGGTGCAGGCCCAGCCGCCCGGCGAAGTCGAGGATTGCGGCGTAGCGCGCGAAGGCTGCCCGGTCCCAGCGCCCCGGCTCGGGCTCGAGCCGGCTCCAGGCGAGGCCGAGGCGGTGGGCGTTGTGGCCGTGGTCCGCCGCCCACGCGAGGTCGTCCTCGGCCTTCCCCGCCCACCAGCCCGCCGCCTCGCCGGAACGGCTCCCGTCGGCGATGCGCCCGGGTTGGCGCTCCCAGTCGGCCCAGTCGCAGGGGCCCGGCCGCCCCTCGACCTGGTAGGCCGAGGTGGCGGCGCCCCAGAGGAAGCCTTCGGGAAAGCGGATCACGCCGGGCTCGCGACCTCCCGCCCCGACCATAGCCGAAGGCGCGCGCACCCCCCGCCCGGCGGCGCGGCGGCGACGCGGCCTCGCCGCCGGCCGGCGGACGGGCATGGACCGCCCCGGCGGCGGGTTGGCGCACCGCCGGGGGCTCCCTCGGCCCTCTGGTAGAATGCCGCGCCGAGCCCCTTCCCGGACCCGCAGCCCTGGAGAGCCCATGACCCTCACCCGCCGCCTCGCCGGCCTGCTCGCCCTCGTGGCCCCCCTCCTCCTGGCCGCCGTGCTCGCCGTCGGCGGCCCGGCCCACGCCGCCACCGCGCCCACCGGCTACTGGAAGACCATCGACGACGACACCCACCAGCCCAAGTCGGTCGTCTACATCTGGGTGGGCGAGGACGGAAAGCTCTACGGCAAGATCGTCAAGCTCTTCCGCCAGCCCGACGAGGAGCCCGACCCGGTCTGCGACGACTGCGAGGGCCCGCTCCACAACCAGCGCATCCTCGGGATGCAGATCATCAACGGCCTGTCGCCGGACGGCGACGCCTGGAGCGGCGGCACGATCCTCGACCCGGGCAACGGCGAGACCTACAAGTGCATCATCACGCCCAAGCCCGACGGGAAGACGCTCGACGTGCGCGGCTACATCGGGTTTTCGCTCATCGGGCGCACCCAGGTCTGGCACAGGACCGACAAGCCCACCGACGAGGTCGAGTACCTCAAGTGAGCGCCTGAAGTGAACCGCCTCGGCCTCGGGTTGGCGGCCGGCCTCCTCGCCGGCTGCCGCAAGCTGCCCGAGGCCCCGGCCGAGTTCCGCGACCAGTGCGCCTACGTGTTCGAGCACGCCTGGGACGACGACCCGACCGCGCTGGTCGCCGGCCTCGACCGCATGCACGACTGGCTGGCGACCGAGTGGGACCCGGAGGCCGACACCGACGGCTTCGGGGTCGATCCCCCCTCCGACGAGGCCATGGACGCCCTCGACGAGGCGGACCGCACCGCCGAGGGCATGGTCGGCATCGCGCTTCCCACCGTCTCGGCCCACGGTCCGGAGGAGGCGGCGCAAGCCCTGATGGCCGTGCCCCAGGACGAGGTGTTCCCCGACACCTTCTCGAACTACGAGCGCACCTGGCTGAGCGGGCCCGACTGCTTCCTCGACCGCACCTGCGACCGGGCCGAGGCGATGGAGCACATGCTCAGCGACTTCGGCATCGCCGGGACCACCGAGAGCGACGCCCACAACCAGTACGTCTGGGGGGAAACGGCGACCGGCGACGCGCTCGTCCACCGCAACTGGCTCGTCGAGCCGCCCGCCACCACGGGCCTGATCCCCGGCGTGGACGAGCAGGCCTACCTCGACGTCTTCCTGCCCGCCGAGGGCGGGGCCTGGCGCGTCCAGGCCCAGTGGACGCTCTACGAGGGCGACATCCCCGAGGGGACCGCCCAGACCCTCGTCGTGCACTTCTTCGCGTCCTCGAGCGAGGATCTCGAGGCGTGGATGGACGCGCACCGCTGACCGGCCGCGGGCCGTCCGGGGGGCGCCCTCACCGCGCGCAGGCGCACCCGCAGAAGGGCGGGGCCTCGCCGCTTCCGGCCTCGCGCTCGGCCGAAACCGCGGCGCCTCCTTCGCGGACGGCGAAGCCCGCCGCCGCGAGGTCGGTGGGAGGCGGCAGGTCGAGCCCCTCCTCCGCCAGGCAGCGCGCCAGCTCGGCGCGAAAACCCTCCCAGCACCAGCTCGTGGTGCAGACCCCGCTGGCGACGACCGCTTCGGAGGCCTGGCCCCCGGCGTCGAGCACGGCGAGGGCCGCGAAGGGCTGCCCGGAGAAGAAGCGGTCCCACCAGGCCGTCGACTGGTTCGCGAAGGCCATCCATTCGAGCTGGGGCTGGCGCCCGGCCCAGCTCGGGTCACCCTTGATGACCCGAAGCACGCGACCGGTGCGGACCACGGGCTCGACCGCCGAGGCCGGCGGGTCCCAGCGCTTGCGCCGGAAGGTGGCGGGGTAGGCGCCAACCGACTCGAATCCCACCTCGAGAATGGCGGTGGCGTCGCGCACCGCCGCGCAGAGCTCGCCCGGGGGGGCGGCCCGCGCCGAAGGGTCCGGCGCGGCGGCCAGCGACAACGCGATCCCCAGCGGCAGCACGGGCATGCGATCCCCTGTTGGCGGCGACTCGGGACGGGACTAACCTGGGACCGCATGCGGGCGCGTCGACCACGCCCCGGCGCGAGCGCACCATGAACGCCTTCCATCGCTTCGCCCTCGGCCTCCTTCCCCTCCTCGGCACCACCGGCTGTGTGCCGGGTTGCCGGGTCGTCCCCAGCCAGGACGACACCGCCGGCACTCCCACCGAAACCGCCGTGGACAGCGCCGGCGAGACCGGCCAGGACAGCGGCCCCGCCGACGGCGGCGCCGGGGACGGCGGGGGAACCGACACCGGCCAGCCCACCGGGCACGCCTGTGGCACCGGCAGCCCCGACGGCTGGCAGCCCCCGGTGCACACCGTGGTGGTGCTCGTCACCGACGGCGCGCGCATCGACGAGACCCTCGGCGACCTGACCAGCTCGGTCAACGGCGAGGCCACCGCCGACTTCTGGACCGACATTCGCGCCAACCTGCTGCCCCAGGGCACCGAGGTGCTGCCCGGCTACGCCACCGGCGTCACCATCACCGCCGAGGGCCACGCCGAGATGCTCACCGGCCGGCGCATCCCCCAGGCGAACTTCCCGAGCGACTGGGGGGCCGGCCTGTACCGCCCCGAGTTCACCACGCTGTTCGAGGCCGTCCGCAAGGCCCGCGGCACCGACGAGGACGCCGTCGAGCTGGTGAGCAACACGATCCACCTGTGCGGCCACGCCTGGGGGCTGGACCCGGACCACGGCGAGGACGTGGGCGGCGTGTTCGACTTCATCACGGACGAGGACGGCCTTCCCCTCGACGACGACGTCGGCGTGATCGAGGCGGTGCAGGCCAGCATGGCCGATCACGACGTGAACTTCGTGCTCGCCAACCTCCACCAGATCGACCGCTCCGGCCACTACAACACCAATCCCAACGCCTACGCCGAGAACGTCAAGCGCGTCGACACGCCGATTTCCGACTTCTGGAACTGGATCCAGTCCACGCCGCCCTACGCCGACGACACGGTGCTGGTGGTGGTGGCCGACCACGGGCGCCACCGCTGGGGCACCGAGGAGGACTGGCGCAACCACGGCGACCACTGCGTCGGCTGCCGGCAGATCCCGATGTTCCTCATCGGCCCGGGGGTGCGCGCCGGCGCCAGCGTGGACACCGCCGTGACCCTCCAGGACCTCGGCGCCACCCTGGGATGGCTGCTGGGCGTCGACCTCCCCGAGGCCACGGGACAGGTGGCCTGCGAGCTGCTCGACAACCCGCCCGACGACCGCGGGCGGTCGGGCACGCAGTTCGCCGCGCGGTCCGGCGACCTGCTCGCCGTCCAGGAGTGGCTCGACGATCCCTGGGAGAAGAGCCGCATCCTCGTGGACGGCGAGGCGCTGTCCACCGACGGCGCCGTGCACGCCGAGGCCCCCGCCGTGATCCGGGGGGTCGACCAGGACCTCGCCTGCTGGCGGGAGCTGTCCTTCGCGCCGGCGCCCTTCGACACCATCGGCGAGTGGGCCTGGCGGGGGCGCTGCGCCCAGCGCGGCAAGGACGGCGCCTGGACCGACGTGGGCTTCCCCGTCTCGCCGGTGCAGCCCTACTTCCGCCCCTCCCTCGCCGTGGATTCCGGCGGTCGCTTCTGGCTGGCCTTCGCCGACAACCCCAACGGCAACTGGGAGGCCCCCGAGCAGGTGCTGCGCGTGCTCCGCAAGACCCAGAACGGCGACTGGGAGGGCGCGGACGAAGGCCAGGCCACCATGGCGCTCCCGCTGCACCCGAGCCTGGTGGTCAAGGACGACACGGCCTACGTGGCGATCACCACCAGCGAGGAACAGGTCGACGCCGCGGCGAAGAAGAAGGGCCGCTACACCCGCCACATCGAGGTGTACCGCGTGGAATGGCCCGTGGGCCGTTCGCAGAGCTGGACCCGCGTGTTCCGCACGACCACCGCCTTCGAGGACGCCGGCGACACCGGCATGCTGTCGGCCGACTTCCCATGGGGGCGCATGACCCGCCCGGCCCTGGCCTTCGTGGGGGACACCCTGGCCCTGGCCTTCGTCGCCCACGGCGCCGAGGGCGCCACCGTGGCCTGGGCCACCAGCGAGGACGGCGGAGAGACCTGGTCGCCCCCCGAGGCGGTGGACGCCTCCCGCCGCGTGTACGGCCACGTCACGCCGGCCTGGGACGGCGACGGCTGGCTCTACTGGGCGCGCTCGGGCGACGGCGGGCCCGAGGTGTGCCGCGCCCGCGCCGACAGCCCCGACCCCTCCTGCGTGTCCGTCGCGGGCACCGCCGTCGAGGACCTCGTGGTCGGAACCGGGGGCGTGGCGGTGACCGCCCGGGATGCCGACGGCGCCTGGTCGCTGGTCGACCTGAGCTGGACGCGGTGAGGATCGCCGGTGGGCCGCCGGCTCAGCGCGGGGAACCCGCTGTCGCGGCGGGCGGCCAGGCGGCGAAGCGGTCGAGGCGGTGGAAGTCGGGCCGCTCGCCGGGAAGCGGCTGCCACGAGGCGTACCGGCGCCCGGAGCCCTGGCCCCAGGCCGCGGTGGCGTTGAGCCGGTGCGGAGGCGGCGGAAGGAAGGCCGCGGGCAACGACAGGCGTCCCGTCCAGCGGCTGCCAGCGACGGCGACCCGCCAGTCCAGGTCGTCCAGGCGCTCCACGACCCGGCGGACCCCCTCGAGCCGCAGGGCGAGGTGGTGGCCGTGGGGGCCCAGCTCGATTTCCGTGTAGCGCTCGCCGGGACCGAGGACGAACAGCTCCACGACCTCGTGCTCCCACAGGCGCCAGGTCGGCCCCGGCGGATCAGCCGGCGGAGGATCGCCGTGAAACGGCGCCTCCACCTCGACCGTCCAGCGATCGGGTTCGGCGAGGATCCACACGCCGACGTGGTCATGGACGGGCAGGGGCCGGCCGTCCCAGGTGCGGGCGATGTCGATGCGCGCCTCCACCGCGTTCCCTCCGGAGCGGCCGTGCGATAGGGCCACCGCCACGCCCGCCCTACCTCCGCACCGGGAGCCCCGCCATGCTCACCGTCGAAGAAGCCCTGGAACGCTGCCTCGCCGTCGACCTCCACACCGGCGACGAGGAGGTTCCCCTGCACGAAGCCCACGGCCGGGTCCTCGCCGAGCCGGTGGTGGCCCCCATCGACATGCCGCGCTGGGACAACAGCGCCATGGACGGCTACGCGGTGCGCGCCGAGGACACCGAGGCCGCCGGCTCCGAGCCGGACGAGGGCGACTGCTGCACGGTGCCCTCCGTCGACGGGGACGGCCCCGGGGTGGTGCTGCGGGTGGTCGGGGTGATCCCGGCCGGCTCCGTGCCCGAGGTGCGCGTGGAACCCGGCACCGCGGCCCGCATCATGACCGGCGCCCCGGTGCCCGAGGGCGCCGACGCGGTGGTCATGCGCGAGCACACCGACGAGACGGTGGACGGCCTCGTGCGCGTGCTCTCGCCGGCGCGCGAGGGGCAGCACATCCGCCGGCGGGGGGAGGAGATCGCCGCCGGGACCCGGGTGCTGGACCCCGGCGTCACCCTGGGCTTCGGAGCCCTGGGCCTCTGCGCCGCCATGGGCCGGGCGCGGGTGCGGGTGCGGCGGCGCCCCCGGGTGGCCATCGTGTCGACCGGCGACGAGGTGGTGGCCCCCGGCGAGCCCCTCGAACCCGGGCAGATCTGGTCGTCCAACACGGCGGCGCTGGTGGCGCTGGTGCGGGAGGCGGGGGGCGAGCCGCTGGACTGCGGCATCGCCCGGGACGACCTGGAAAGCACCCGCCGGGTGTTCCGAGCGGCCCTGGACCGGCGCCCCGACCTGCTCGTGTCGACCGGCGGGGTGAGCGTGGGCGACTTCGACGTGGTGAAACGCGCCCTGGCCGAGGAAGGGGCCGAGATGCGCTTCTGGCGGGTGCGGGTGAAGCCCGGCAAGCCCCTGGCCTTCGGCCTCATCGGCGGGGTGCCCGCCTTCGGCCTGGCCGGCAACCCCGTCTCGACCATGGTCGGGTTCCTCCAGTTCGTGCGGCCCGTGATCCGCCGCGCCCTGGGGGACCCGCGGCCCTTCCTGCCCGTGGTGGACGCGATCCTCGGGACGGACCTCCGCCGAAAGGCCAGTCGGCCCGAGCTGCTCCGGGTGGCCCTGCGCTTCGCCGACGGGCACCTGGTGGCCGAGCCGGCGCGGGCCCAGGGCTCCGGCATGGTGGGGGCGATGGCCCGGGCCCACGGCCTGCTGCTGGTCGACGGGGACACGACGGAGCTGGCGGCCGGAAGCCGCGTGCCCGTGCAGGTCTTCGACCCGAGCTTCCTCGCCGCCGGCGAGCCCGGCTACCGCTGGGCCTGAGCGCCGCCCATCCCGAAGGCGAGAACCTGCCGGACCACGGCGTCCCAGCTCCGGCGGCGGGGCCTGCATCGCCGCCCCAGCCAGCTCCGCACCGCGTCCGTCATCGCGTCGACGTCGCCGGGGGGCACCGCGGTGCCGCCGCCCCGGAGCAGGATCGCCGCGTCGCCGACATCCGAGGCGACCACCGGCGTGCCCTGCGAGCGGTAGTCGAGGATCTTGAGCGGCGAGAACCAGGGCGGGGCGTCGTCCTTGAAGGGAGCGAGGCCCACGTCCAGCGCCGCGACGACATCCGCGAGGTGCTGCCCTTCCAGGTGCCCGGTGGCCAGCGCGTCCTCCGGGATCGGCGCCACCCGGGGCCGGCCCACCAGGACCAGCCGCGCCCCCAGCCGGCGCGCCACCTCGGATGCGGCGGAGATGTCGTGCCAGGCCGGAAAGGAGCCGACGTAGCCGATGGCGCGGTCGGCCGGCCCGAGGCCGAGGCGAAGGCGCCCCCGGGCCCGGTTCCCCCTGGGCAGCCCCGTGCCGTTGGGCACCCAGGCCACCCGGCGGCAACCGAGCTCCTCGCGCAGCCAGCGCACCAGCCAGCGGCTCACCGCGACCAGCGCCGGCGCCGCCAGGAGCACCTCGCGCTCCCAGCGGACGGCGAGGCGCGGGTGGGGCAGGTGCTCGTAGCGACGGCGCTCGCGCACCGGCGGCGCGTTGACCTCGAGCACCCAGGGAATGCCCAGGCGGTCGGCCGCCCGCCAGGCGGCGTCGCTGAACAGCGCGTGCCGCTCCACCAGGAGGTCGGGGCGCCAGCCATCGAAGGAGTCGGCCAGGACCGCCCGGGCCACCCGCCGGGCAGCGCGAATCTCGCGCAGCTCCGGCCACTTGCGCAGGGGAGCCGGCAGCCGCGGGGCGCCGGTCGCCCGGTGGGGCAGCTCGGCGCCGTAACGGCCACGACCATCGGCGGTCAGCGCCGCGTAGACCCGGCTGTCGGCCTGGCGGGCGAGCGCCGCGGCGAAGGCCCGGGCGTGGGCGCTCGCCCCCGAGGGGCCCCGCACCGGGATTCCCGGGGCCGGAAGCAGGTAGGCGACCCGAGGCGACGGCTTCACGGCTCGGCGCTCCCTCCGGGCGGCCAGGCGGGCGGGCCATCGAGCACGCCGTCGAGCCGGAACGCCCCGCTGGCGCTCCAGATGCCGATCCCCATCGTGGAGTAGGGGAGGCCGAGCTCGCGGTGGGGCAGCACCAGCTCGACCTTGGAGCCGCCGCGCAGCTCCCGCCAGAACCGGGCGACCCCGCGCGTGTGCCGGTTCGCCCCGGTGATGTCGTGAAAGGCGAGGAAGCGGTGGGGATGCCGCCGCTGCATCTCGAAGTCGGCCCGGACGCCGCGGTAGCCGTGGTCGCCGTCGATGAGCACGAGGTCGACGGAACCCAGGGAAGCCCGAAAGGCCTCGAAGGCGGGATCGCGGGAGCTGCCGAGGAAGACGCGGGCATCCCGAGGGAAGTGGTGGGAGAACCCGAAGCGCCGGCAGTAGCCGTCGTCGCAGGCGGCGACCCGGTCGAAGGCGAACAGCCGGTGCAGGGCCGACAGGAGTCGCCCCGTCCAGGTGCCGATCTCGAGGTAGGAGCGCACCCGGTTGGCCTCGATGAACCGGCACAGGGCGAGCAGCTCCTCGCGGTTCTGGAGGATGCGGTCCTGGGCGGCCTCGCCGAGGCGCTCGTAGCGGGCCTGGGTGGTCGCATCCCAGCACGGGTCGCCGGCGAGCAGGGAACGGTAGTCGCGCATCGCATGGAGCACCTATCCGCGGGCGAACCCCGCGGGTGTTCGGGTTTGAACCCGTCTCGACCGGTTTGTAAAGGACAAAATCTGTCCGCTTCGAGACTTGCAAACCCTGGCGAATCATGCGATGAC
>WGAH01000037.1 GCA_015489145.1 Deltaproteobacteria bacterium | reverse complement strand
GCCCGCCCGGGCATCCACGCGGTGGTCGTCGCCACCCCGGGCGTCTCGCCGGCGGCCTACGCCCCCATGCTCGCCGCCCTCGACGCCCGGGGAGTGCAGGCCCGCCTCCTCGTCCCGCGTCCCGAGGCCCAGGCCCCGGAGACGATCCTCCACCGCTGCATTCCCGAGGCGCTGGCCGCCACCCCCCGCCCGGTGGTCCTCGTCGGCCACGGCCTCGGGGGCACCCTGGCCGCCGAGGCGGTGATCGCCGGCACCGCCCGCCCCGACGCCCTCGCGCTGCTCGGCGCGCCCCTGCGCTTCCTGCCGAATGCCCTGCACGACTGGCTCGCGGAACGGCCGATCCCGCCGGGCTCCGTCGACCTGCCGGCCCTCGCCGGGGCCACCTGGAACGGCCGCGCCGCCCTCGACCTGCTCCTCGGCGGTTCCCTGCCCCTCGAGCCCGTCGCCTCGACCTGGCTGCGGCACGTCGCCGGCCACGCCCGGGCCCACGAGGACCTCGACCTCGCCCTCGACGCCGCCCTCGAAGCCCGCGAACTGCCCGCCTGGATCGGCGTCGGCGCCCTCGACCGCCTGGCCCCGCCCGAGGACGCCCGGGGCCGCGTCGAGCACGCCGAGGTGGTTCGCTTCGGCCTCGCCCGCTTCGCCGACCGCGACCCGGGACACGCCGACCTGCTCCTGGAGCCCGAGCCGCTGGAGGCCCTCGCCGCCTGGTGCGCCCGCCGTCCGGGGATTCGGGTGCCCGCCCTGGAGGAATCGGATAGAAGCGGCGGGTGATCGGCCGGTCGGTCCCCGCCGGGCGCGCGCCCCGGCGGCAGCCGGGTGCTCCGCGCCCGTGGGGTCGCCGTCGCCGGAGGAGCCCATGCCCCGCATCCTGCTGGTCGAGGACGACGCGCTGAGCCGCGACATGGCCGCGCGCCGCCTGCGCTCCCGCGGCTTCGCCGTCGACCTCGCCGGCGACGGCCGCGAGGCCCTCCAGCGCGTCGACCTCCACCGCCCCGACCTCATCGTCCTCGACCTCGGGCTCCCCTTCCTCGACGGCTGGGAGGTCATCCGCCGCCTCAAGGCCGACCCGCGCACCCGCGACATCCCGGTGGTCGTGCTGACCGCCTACACCACGCCCCAGGACGAGGCCCGGGCCGTCGAGGCCGGCTGCGACGCCTTCCTCACCAAGCCCCTCCGCTTCTGGCAGCTCCTCGCCGCCATCGAGGTGCTCGCCCCCGCCTCCGGACCCGCCGCCGCCCGGGCCGAAGCCGGCTGAACCGTGCGCCCCCTCGCGGTCCTCGGCCTCGGCCTGGCGGGATGCGCCGGCGCCCGGGCGAGCGTCCCGCCCCCCTGCCCCGGCGCCGAGGACCTCGACGTGTTCACCGAGGACGGCGCGGGCGTCCACCTCCACCACCACCCCGGCGACGGCCCGCCGGTGCTCGTCGTCCACGGCATCTCCTCCAACCACCGCTTCTGGGACCTCGACCCCGAGCACTCCCTCGCCCGGGCCCTCGTCGAGGCCGGCTTCGACCCGTGGCTCCTCGACCTGCGCGGCCACGGCGACGCGGTGCGCGACGCGGAGGGCCGGGTGCAGCGGGCCGGCTGGAACGTGGACGACTACGGCCGCTACGACGTCCCCGCCGCCATCGCCGCGATTCGCTCGCGCACCGGCGCGGCCCGGGTCGGCTACGTCGGTCACTCGATGGGGGGCATGGTCGGCGCCGTCTACCAGGCCTGGCACGGCGACGACGCGCTGGCCGCCCTCGTCGCCGTCGGCTCGCCGGTCGACTTCTCCCACCCCGACCCGGTCCTGCGCTGGAGCGGCCGCGGCATGGCCGTCGGCGGCCTGCTCCCCCGCGTCGACACGCCCCTGCTCGCCCGGGCGGCGGCGGCGCTGCCCCGCTCGCCCATGGCGGTGGACGAGCTCCTGTTCAACCCCGCCGACCTCGACGCCGACACCCGCGCGGCGATGTACCGGGCCATCGTCAGCCCCCTGTCCCGCGACGAGCTGGCGCAGTTCGCCCGCATCCTCGCCGGCGGGCGCTTCGTCTCGGCGGACGGGAGCCTCGACTACCTCGACGCCCTGCGCGGTTTCGAGGCGCCCCTCCTCGCGATCGCCGGCCGCGTCGACCACGTCGCGCCCCCCGACCGCGTGCGGGGCTGGATCGATCGCGCCGGGAGCGCCGAGAAGCGCTGGGTCGTCGCCGGCCTCGACGGCGGCTTCGCGCACGACTACGGCCACCTCGACCTCGGCCTCGGCGTCGACGCCGCCCGCGAGGTCTATCCCCTCATCACCGGCTGGCTGGCCCGGGCGCGCGAGGAGGGCCGGTGGGAGGAATTCACTCCTGGGGAGTGAGCTCGTCGTGCTTCTCGAGGCGGCCCCGGGCGCGCTCCACCGGGTAGCGGTCGGCGTTGCGCGCGATCTTGTCGAGCACCGCCGAGGCGAGGTCCACGCCGGCCTGCTCGCAGAAGTTGAGCAGGCAGATCGCCACGTCGGCGGCCTCGTCGGCCACCCGCGCCTCCCGGGAGGCCACCGGCGGCTGCGGCCCGTCGTCGGCCGACCACAGGTACAGCTCGAGCAGCTCCGAGGCCTCGACCACCAGGGCCATCGCGAGGTTGCGGGGCGAGTGGTAGCGCCCCCAGTCCCGCTCGGCGTTGAAGGTCCTCAGTCGCGCGCGCAGCTCGCCGATGGTCGTCGCGTCGTCCACGCTCCCTCCAGCCGCCCGGCGCCGGGCGGGGGCCCCGGTATCCGCGCCCCGCCCGCGGGTCCAGCAGCCCCGAGTCCGCGTTGCGGGGCGGGTCGCGGCCGTGCTACCCGTGCAGGTGTCGAGGAGGCCCCCATGTCCCGCGAGCCCCACCGGATTCCCGCCGTCCTGATCGTCGCCGCCGCGCTGAGCGCCTGCGGCGGGGCGTCCTACAACCAGGGCGAGGATCTCTACACCAACGACACCTCCGCCGGCGCCGACACGGGCGACGGCGGGGCCTCCGACGGGGGCGGCTCCGACGGCGGGGCCGGCGACGGCGGGGCCGTGGACACCGGCGACACCGGCGGCACCGTCGCCCTCTGCACCCACGCCTGGCACCCGATCCACGAGGCCGGCTGGACCAAGACCTTCGACGCCTCCTTCAACGGCACCACCGGCACCGCCACCGAGCAGGGGCTCGGCCCCGCCGACGAGGGCGACAACGTCTACCTCTACCGCGACGCCATCGACGCCGGCAGCAACAGCTACGACGTGACGATCACCGTCGGCTGCGACACCGACGGCGAGGGCCTGTTCGTGCTCGGCTGGGAGGGCGACTACTCCTACTCCCTCATCGGCATCCCCATCCCCGGCAGCGTCGTCGCCACCCTCGACCCCTACCGGCGCTACCTCCCGCCCGAGTACGCCGTCGGCGCCTTCGGGAGCTGGGACTACGACTACCAGCTCACGATGGTCATGACCGACTCCGAGGGCGGCAAGCCCCAGACCACGGTGTTCCAGAACACCGGCACCTTCGACGAGTACGGCTTCGAGACGATCACCCTCTTCGACGGCACCGAGGTCGAGGCCTACAAGCTGGTCAACACCTACAGCATGGCCGAGTCCTCGGGCATGTTCTCGCTCAACGGCATCATCGAGCAGTGGTGGGTGAAGGGCCTCGGGCTGGTCAAGGAGGTCAACACCAACACCGACGACGGCTCCGAGATCGTGACCCGCGAGCTCACCGGCTACGAGGGCCTCGAGATCGAGGAGTAGGCGTGCGCCTCGGCGCGCTCGCCGCCGCCCTCCTCGCGACGCCGGCCGGCGGCTGCACGCCGCCGTGCACCGGCGTCGGCTGCGAGCAGGCCTACCCGGCCTCCTTCCTCGCCGTCTACCGGGCCGACGAGTTGCTCGACGCGGAGCCCTCCCTGGCCGACTGGTGGCTGGCCGCCGCCGGCGACGCGGGGCAGGGCACCGGCTGGGACATCGCCTTCGCCGGCCCGGACGTGTTCGTCGGCTCCCCGGGCGACGGAGCGGTGCGCCGCGTCCGCCTCGCCCGCGACCGGGCGATGGCCCTCGACGAGGCGGTGGCCGCGATTCGCACCGGAGACGGGGCCTTCGGCGGCGCCGTGGACGCCCTGGTCACGGAGGGGGGCATCGACCTCCTGGTGGGCGCGCCCGGCGAAGACGCGACGCCGAGCTCCCGGAACGAGGGCGCCGCCTACGTCTTCCGCGATCTCCCCGCCGACCTGTCGGGCTCGCTGGCGGCCGACGACATCGCGACGCTGCACCTCGCGGGCCCCGCCGACGAGGCCGGCCTGGGCGAACGGGTGGCCTGGTGCGGGGACATCGACGGGGACGGCCGGGCGGACTGGGCGGTGGCCGCGCCCCTCGCCTCCCCCGGCGGCCGGGCCCTGGCCGGCGCCGCCTGGGTGGGGCTGAGCGCCGGGGAGGCGGGCATGGCCGGCACCCTCGGCCTCGACGCGGCCATCACCGGCAGCGCGGTCGGGGCCCGCCTGGGCACGGCGCTGAGCTGCCGCGACGACCTCGACGGGGACGGGGTGGCCGACCTCCTCCTCGGCAGCCCCTTCGCCGACGCCGACGCCGACGCCCGGGGCGCCGTCTACGTGGTCAGCGGGGCATCCCTCCCCGCGGCCGGCCCGGCCCCCGACCTCGCCCTCGGCGCCCTGTGGGGCCGCGAGGCCGAGACCTGGGCCGGCCGGGCGGTGGCGACCGGCGATCTCGACGGCGACGGGCTTCCCGACGTGGCGGTGGGCAGCCCGGGCGCCTGGGACTCCCGGGGCGAGGTGCTGGTCTGGCGCGGAGCCGGTCTCCTCGAAGCGCTCGCCGGGGAAGGCGAGGCCGACTACCGCATCACCGGGGACGCCGACGGCGGCCGCTTCGGGCAGGCCGTCGCGATCGCCGACCTCGACGGCGACGGGCTCGGCGACCTCGTGGTGGGGGCGCCCTCCCTCGATGCCGACGCCACCGCCGTCGACGCCGGGGCGCTCTACGCCTTTTCCGGCGCCGCCGGCTTCGCCGGCTGGAGCACCCGCATGACCCCCGCCGACGCGCGCTTCACCCTCGCGGCGGCCGAGCCCTACCTGAACGCCGGCGAGCGCGTCGCCACCGGCGACTTCGACGGCGACGGCCGGGCCGACCTCGCCCTCGGGATGCGCCAGGACCCCGACGCCCCGCCCGCCGTGCTGACCGCGCCTACAGGCTCGACCGCTCGTAGCTCCACACCCAGGTGAAGGGCACCGCCCGCCCCTCGACGACCACGGGCTCGAAGCGCCACCGCAGGGCCGCCTCGACCAGCGCCTCGCGCAGCGCGTCGGGAGCCTCCACCACCTCGGCCCGCTCGGGCACGCCGTCGGCGCCCACCTCGATGCGGACCTTGCAGCGCACCTCGCCCAGGCGACGGAGCAGCGCCTCGTCGACGCGCGGCTCCTCCTGGTGGATCACGCGGACGGCGCCGGCGACGGGCGCGCCCCCGGCCTCGGCCCGGAAGGGGGCCTCGCCGGCCGTCGGCGCGAAGTCGAAGCGGGCGGTGTAGCGGTAGGGTACCGCCTGCCCGCCGAGGACCTGCGGCCGAAAGCGCCACCGGAGGGCCGCCTGGCGCACCGGCTCGCGAAAGGCGTCGGGGCAGCCGCTCACCTGCACCGACTCGGGGAGCCCGTCGGTGCCGACCTGGAAGACGACCGAGCAGGTGACGGCCTCGCGCACGACGAGTTCCGGAGGCAGCTCGGGATCGACGCGCTCCCGCACCAGCGGTGACGCCGTTCCCGTGGTGATCGTCTCGGCCGCCGCAGCCGCCGCGGCCCATGCGAGCAGGATCCCGGGGCCCATCGCGACCTCCCGCGTCGCCCCCATCGTAGCCGCCGGGAAGCGGGGTCGGCTATGGTGGCGGAGAAATCCGCGATGGAGGCGCCATGCGTCCGCACACCCCGCTCCTCCTGGCCCTCCTCGCCTGTCGCCCCGCCGAGGAGCCCGGCGAGACCGGCGCCGGCGACGACGGCTGGCGCTACGGCCCCTACGAGGCGACGATTCGCTGGACCGCCTGGGGGGTGCCCCACGTCGAGGCCGAAGACTGGGGCAGCCTGGGCTTCGGGGCCATGCTGGCGATGTCCCGGGACCACGGCTGCACCCTGGCCGACCAGTTCGTCCGCGCCCGAAGCGAGCGGGCGCGCTACTTCGGGCGCGGCGAGGACGACCGCTACGTGGACGAGGACTTCGCCTGGAAGGCCCTGGGGGTGATGGACACGGCGAAGGCCGGCTTTTCCGAGCTGCCGGGGGAGCTCCGGGACCTGCTGGTCGGCGCCACCGCCGGCTACAACCGCTGGGTGGAATCCGAGCCGCACCCGCCGGCCTGCGACGGGGCCGAGTGGGTGTTCCCCGTCGAGCCCACCGACCTGCTCGCCTACTTCCTCACCCTCGGCGAAATGGCGAGCGGCGGCGAGCTGCTCGTCGAGATCGGCAGCGGCCAGCCCCCCGGCGCGCGCCGCCGGCCGCCGCCGGTCCCCGACCACCTCGCCGTCCTGCGCCACCCGCCCATCGGCAGCAACGGCTGGGCGCTGGGCGGGGATCGCACCGACGACGGCCGGGGCACGGTGCTGTCCAACACGCACTTCCCCTACTCGGGGGAGCGGCGGTGGTTCGAGCAGCACCTCGTGATCCCGGGCACCCTGGACGTCTACGGCGCCTCCCTCATCGGGGTGCCGCTGGTCAACGTCGGTTTCAACGAGCACCTCGCCTGGACCCACACCGTCTCCACCACCCCGCGCTTCACCCTCTACCAGCTCAGCCTCGACCCCGACGACCCCACCCGCTACCTCTACGACGGGGCCTACGAGGCGATGGAGCCCCACGAGTACGCCATCGAGGTGCTCGGCGAGGACGGCTCGATCGCCACCGAGACGCGCACGCTCTACACCTCCCGCTACGGGCCCGTCCTCAACGCCCCGGTCGTCGGCTGGTCCGACAGCCTCGCCATCGCGCTTCGCGACGCCAACCAGGGCAACCTCGCCATGCTGCCGACCTGGTGGGCGATGAACCTCGCCGACGACGCCGAGAGCTTCGAGGCCGCCCACCGCGACTGGAACGGCATTCCCTGGGTCCACACGCTCATGGCCACCGCCGACGGCACCGCCTGGTACGCCGACTCGGCGAGCACCCCCGACCTGTCGCCCGAGGCGGTGGCCGCCTGGGAGGCATCCCTCGAAGACAACGCCCTGGCCGCGATGCTCGCCGGGTACGGCCTCTACCTCCTCGACGGCTCCGACCCGCGCTTCGCGTGGGTGGAGGACGCCAACCCGGCGCGGCCGGGGCTCGTGCCCTTCGACGAGGCGCCGCGGCTGGTCACCTCGACCTACGTGTTCAACGCCAACGACAACCACTGGCTGACCAACGTCGACGAGCCCCTCGAGGGCTACCCGGCGATCTACGGCGAGGAACGCTCACCCCGCACGCCCCGCACCCGCATGAACGCCCGCTACCTCACCGAGACCGGCGAGGAGGCCGCGAGCGGCCCCGACGGGCTGTTCGACCTCGACGAAGTGGAGGCCGCCGTGCTCGACGGCCGGGGCATCGTCGCCGAGGAGCTTCGGGACGCCGTGGTGGCCGCCGCCCGCGAGGCGGGCACCGCCACCGTGAGCGGCCCGGACGGGACGCGCACCGTCGACCTCGCCGCCCTGGCGGACGTGCTGGAGGCCTGGGACGGGCGGGTGAGCACCGCCTCCGCCGGCGCGGCCCTGTGGCGCGAGATGCTCGGGGACAGCGCGTTCTCGTCCGACGATTTCTACGACGCCGGCGCGCTCTTCGCCGAGGGCTTCGACCCGGAGGACCCCGTCGACACCCCGCGGGGCCTCGCCGAGGACGCCGGGCCGGTGATCCAGGCCCTCGCCGAGGGGGCCGTCCGCCTCGAAGACGGGGGCTGGAGCCCCGACACCCCCCTCGGCGACATGCAGTTCCAGTACCGGGGAGACGCCGCCTGGCCGGTGCTCGGCGGCCAGGCCCGGGAGGGCACCATCGCCGTCGCCACCTGGAGCGACTGGGGCAACGCCACCCTCCTCGACCGCCCGGAGCGGCCCGAGGTCCTGCACGAGAGCACCGGGCTCACGGTGGATGGCTATGCCGTGAACTACGGCAATTCCTACATCCTCGCCGTCCACTTCGCCGAGGACGGCCCGCGGGCCCGCGCGGTGATGGTCTACGCGCAGTCCGAGGACCCGGGCTCGGATCACTACGACGACCAGTCCGCCTGGTACGCCGAGCACGGCCTGCGCGAGGTGCGGTTCACCGAGGCCGACAGCCTCGCCGCCCCCGATCTGGTCGAGGAGAGCGCGAGCCTTCCGTGAGCCGCGTGAGCCATGGTTTCAAGGCGTGAATCGCGCGGTGAACCCAGGCGAGCCAAGGCGGCGTGAGCCGCGTGAGTCGAGGTTCGTCCTACGGAAACACCCAGCCGCGCGGAGAGCCCGGCGAGCCGGGGAGGGTTTCCCGTGAGTCCAGGTTCAACCTGCGGTTTCTGATTCGTCACCGGAAGGCTGGACGACGGCCTCCAGCCGGGCCGCCGCCTCGTCGAGGGCCGGCGAGGCCGGCCAGATGCGGCGGGCCCGGGCCAGGCGGCTCGCCGCCTCGGCCACCATGCCCGCCTCGACGAGGTGGTCGACGGCCAGGGCCGCCTCCTCGGGGGTGGGCGGCAGCCCCCGGCCCTCGAGCTCGAGGAAGATGCGCCGGGCCGCCCGCCGCTCCCGGCCGGTGGCGACGAGGCGTTCCAGGGCGGCCCGGGCCAGCCGGGTCCGCCCGCGCCGCAGGGCCTCGTCGGCGATGGCGACCAGGCCCACCGCGTGATCGCCCACGATGTCCAGCGCGCGCCGCTCGAGCTCGGCGCCCTCGGGCCCCGCGAGCAGCCCGGCCTGCTTGAGCAGCTTGCGCGCCCGGCTCGTCCGCATGTTCCGCAGGATGAGCGGGAGGAACAGCGTCGCGAGCGCCAGGGCGGCGGCGGGCGCCATCCAGGGATCCAGGTGGATCCCGGCAGCTTCGAAGAGGCGGTTCAGGAGGTCGACGAGGCCGCGCATCGGCGGCATGCTATCCGGGTGCCGCGGCAGGCGGAGGTGATCCGTGCAGACGGTCTCGGTGCTCCCGGTGGGCTGCCTCTCCGACAACTACGCGTGGCTCGTGGTCGAGCGCGCCACCGGGACGGCGGTGGTCGTCGATCCCGGCGCGGCCCCGCCGGTCCTCGAGGCGATGGAGGCGGCGGGGGCCCGACGCCTGGCCCGCATCCTCCTGACCCACCACCATCCCGACCACACCGGCGGCGTGGCCGAGCTGCGGGCGGAGACCGGCGCGCGGGTCGCCTGCTCGCGCCTCGACGCCGGGCGGGTCCCGGAGGCCCACGACCTCGTGGAGGACGGCGACGCCGTGGCCCTCGGGGCCCTGGCCTTCCGCGCCCTCGCCGTTCCCGGCCATACCGCCGGCCACCTCGCCTGGCACCTCGTCGAGGCGGACGGGTCCGGGGGCTGGCTCTTTTCCGGCGACACCCTGTTCAGCCTGGGCTGCGGGCGGCTGTTCGAGGGCAGCGCGCGGCAGATGTGGGCCTCGCTCCGGCGCCTGCGCGCGCTGCCCGGCGACACGCGGCTGTGTTGCGGGCACGAGTACACCCTCGCCAACGCGCGTTTCGCCCGCACCATCCTCGGCGGGGACCCCGCCTTCGAGGCCCGCCTGGACGAGGTGGAACGCCGCCGGGGGCGCGGTCTCCCCACCGTGCCCGTGGCCCTGGCCCTCGAGCGGGTGACCAACCCCTTCCTGCGGGCCGACGACCCGGCGGTGGCGCGGCGGGTCGGCCTGGCCGGCGCGCCTCCGGAGGCCGTCTTCGCCGAGCTGCGGCAGCGCAAGGACGGGTTCGCGGCATGAGGCCGCGCCTGCTCGCCGGATGGTTCCTCGGCGCCTGCGCCGGGCCGCCCCCCGAGGGCGGGGGCGCCGCCGCCCCTGGCGACAGCGGCGGCGAATCCGCCGGCTTCCTCGCCTTTCCCCTCGCGGAGCGCGAGCCCTTCCAGACCGTCCTCGGGGTGGACCACGACCCGACGGTGCAGGAGCCGGGCATCGACCAGCTCACCTGCCTCGACCACCACGGCCGCAGCTTCCCGCACTGCTACGACGAGCACGACGGCACCGACTACATCCTCCACGGCGGCTTCGAGGCGATGGACGCCGGCAGCGTCGCGATCCTCGCGGCGGCGGACGGCGTCGTGGCGGCGGCCGAGGACGGGCACTACGACCGCTGCCACGGCAGCCTGGAGACGATGTCGGTGGACTGCGACGGCCACGACGGCATCGCCAACAGCGTCATCCTCGAGCACGAGGGGGGCTGGCGCACGCTGTACTGGCACATGATGGAGGGCAGCGTCGCCGTGGCGGTCGGGCAGGCGGTGAGACGGGGCGAGGTGCTCGGGCGCGTGGGGTCGAGCGGCTTCAGCACCCAGCCCCACCTGCACTTCGAGCTCCAGGCGGCGGACGGGACGCCGGTGGACCCCTACGCCGGCCCCGAGTCGCAGCCCGAGAGCTGGTGGTGCGACCAGGGCGAGCTCGACGCGCTTCCCGGTGACTGCCCGTGAACGTCACCCCAGGGGGAGGCGCAGCAGCTCCCGCCAGTCCTCCACGGGACCCTCGGTGCGGACCACCGCCAGCTCGCGGGCGAGGAAGCGGGCGGGCGGGGCCGGGTCGGCGGCGATGATGCGCCGGGCCAGGGCGTCGTCCCGATCGCCGTAGACCAGGCTGAGATGGGGCGTGAAGGGCTTGCCGCGAAGCTCGGGGAAGGCCTGCCGGGCCCGGCGGCCGGCCTCGACGACGGCCTCGGTGGGAACGACGTAGCGGAAGAGCCACCGCGTGGGGACGCGCTCGTGGCCGTACTCCCCGAGGCGGATCTCCACCGGCGACAGGGCGGCGGCGAGGCGGCGGGCCCGGTCGAGGACGTCGGGGGCGGCGATGCCGCCGAGGAGGGTGACGTGGGCGGGGAAGGCCGGGGTGCCGTGCGCCGCCGCCAGGCGGGCGATCACCCCGTCGAGGACGGCGGCCTCCTCGGGTGGGGGGAGCCACCACAGGGAGATGCCCCGGGCGCGAATCCCGCGCCGCCTCTCTCCGTCCCGCCGCGAACCGTCCACCACGCGATCCTCCTGTCGGCCGGCCCCGCGCGCCGATAGGGTGGGGCGGTGAAGGTAGCGCACCGCCGACGCCGCGTCGTCCTCCTCGCCCTGGTCCTGGCGCTGCTGCTCGCGGCGGCCGGGCCCTTCGACCTGCCGGCGATGCGGGCGGTGGCGCAACCGGACCACCCCTTCGCCCGCTTCGTGCGCCGCGCCGGGGAGTGGCCGGGCTGGGCGGCGGTGGCGGTGGCGCTGGTCCGGCGGCGGGGCTCACCGTCCTTCCGCCGGGCGGCCCGGGCCACGCTGCTGCTCGCCCTCCTCCACCCCCTGCTCCTCACCCAGTCCGTCAAGCGGCTCTGGGGGCGGGTCCGCTACGTCGACCTCCCGGGCTCCACCGTGGGCTACACGCCGTGGTGGCGGCCGGCGGGGGTGGGCGCCGGCGAGTCCTTTCCCTCGGGGCACGTGGCGATGGCGACGGTGGTCCTGCCCTTCGGGCTGCTCCTGGCGCGGCGGCGGGGCTGGCGCCGCGCCAGGAGCAGCCCGAAGGGCAGGACCACCGTCGCCATCGCCACG
>WGAH01000036.1 GCA_015489145.1 Deltaproteobacteria bacterium | reverse complement strand
GGGCTCGACCGCCCGGTCACCGTCGCGATCATCGGCTCGACCATCGGCGCCCGCGAGGCCGCGGCCATCGCCATCGCCCGGCGGGTCGACCGCCCCCTGGTCCGCATCGACCTCGAGCGCACGCAGCAGTACCTCGAACAGCCCTGGGACCTCATCCGGGAGCTGCGGATCAACGGCGCCCTGCCCTACGTCGTCAACGTGATGACCAGCCACGAGGACCCCCACCTCCGCAACCAGGTGGTGGCCCTCGGCGGCGCCCTCGCCACCCTGGACTACCCGGTGCTCGTCGGCGGCGCCGACCGCCGTTCCATCGACGTGCTCCTCGGCACCGATCGCCCCGCGCTCACCGTGCAGGTCGCGCGCACCACCCTCGAGGAACGGCTCGAGGCCTGGGAGGCGGCGATGGTGGAGCGCGGGTGGAACGTGAAGCACGGCCGCGACCTCGCCGAGCGCTTCTACTCGGTCGGCGGCACCACCATCGACCGCATCCTCGACCGCGCCCAGGCCGAGTGCGGCGGGCGCGAGCCGACCATCGAGGCCCTGTGGGCCGCGGCGCGGGAGTGCTCGCGCCCCGAGTTCAGCGGCCTCGCCATGCACGTCATCCCCCGCTACACCTTCGACGACCTCATCCTCAACCGGAAGGTCAAGAAGCAGCTCGAGGAGCTCGTCAGCTACATCGCCGAGCAGGAGACCGTCTTCCACCGCTGGGGGGCGCGGGCGATCCGCGCCCGCGGCTACGGCATCAAGGCCCTGTTCAGCGGCGGGCCGGGCACCGGCAAGACCATGGCCGCCGAGGTCATCGCGGGGGCCCTGGGCCTCGACATGTTCCGCGTCGACATCTCCAGCGTCATCAGCCGCTGGGTCGGCGAGACCGAAAAGAACCTCCGCGAGATCTTCGACGCCGCCGAGGGGGGCACCGCCGTGCTGCTCTTCGACGAGGCCGACAGCCTGTTCGGCTCCCGGGGCGAGGTCAAGCAGGCCCAGGACCGCTTCGCCAACCAGGAGGTCAGCTACCTCCTCCAGCGCCTCGAGGTCTTCGAGGGCGCCGCCATCCTCACGACCAACCTCCAGGAGAACATCGACGAGGCCTTCCTCCGGCGCTTCGGGGCCGTCGTCGAGTTCCCCATGCCCTCGCCGGCCGAGCGGCGGCTCCTGTGGGAGCGCGCCATCCCCAAGGGGGCGCCGCGCGGCGACGACCTCGACCTGGGCAAGCTCGCCGACCAGTTCGTGCTGGCGGGCGGGAGCATCGTCAACTCCGCGATCAACGCCTGCATTCGCGCCTCGGCCGAGCGCGAGCCCGTGCAGATGCGCCACTGCGTCGAGGCCATCGCCCGCGAGCTCATCAAGATGGGCAAGCAGGTGAGCCGCGTGCACTTCGGCGAGTACTACGACTTCGTCAAGAACCTGTAGCCGGGCGCCTCCCCGGACAGGCCCCGCGGCGGCTCAGCCGCCCGGAACCGGCTTCGGCACCTGGGGCGTCGGGGCAGGTGCGGGCTCGGGCGCCGGGGCCGGCTCGGGCGCCGGCGGCGGCTCGACGGTGGTGTCGGGCGCCGTCGGCGCGGTCGTCGGAACCCGCTCCACCTCCGGGTCCACCGTCGTCGCCGGCGTCCGCGAGCCCGGCTCGAGGGCATCCATGCTCCCGTCGTCGTGGACCCGCGCGATCCAGGCGGCCAGGGCGTAGCGCTGCTGCGGCCCCACCGCCACGGCCGAGGCGGTGGCCGCCCCGTTCACCGCGACCTCGGAGTAGGCGATCATCCCCGCCGCCGCGTCCCAGCGAACCTGCCCGCTGACCACGAGGTTGAGGGCCAGCGTGCCCGAGGAGTCGAGCTCGGCGCCGGTGGAGACGTTGCCCCGCCCCGAGGCGACGATGTGGATGTCGTCGCCCTTCCGGTCGGCCACCTCGTACTTGTAGACCAGGCCGCCCGCCGTGCCGAAGTTGCTGCCCACCTCGAAGGCCAGCGGCGTGCCCCGGTGCTTCCACGGCTTGCCCGGGTCCTCGCCGTGCTTGGGCATCTGCACCGACAGGGGGGCCAGGCTCTTGCGGAGGAGCTGGCGGAGCTGCTCGTGGACGATGGCCCACCGCTGCTGGTCCTTGCTGACCCCCTCGAGGTCCACCGTGCGGATGTGCCCGTCGGCCCGCGCCTCGACCTGGATCGTCGCCCCGGTGAGGAGCTCGCCGTACTCGGCGAAGATGCGGTCGAGCTTGTCCTGCTCGCCCTTCCAGGCCTTGCCCTGAAGCTCGGCGTGGTCGATGGCGCAGCCCAGCTCGACCACCTTGGCCGACCCGCCGGCTTCCTTCCGGCAGCTCAGGTCGAGGGCGATCATCGTCTGGACCGCCCGCGCGTCGAGGTTCGCCAGCGCCAGGTACTGGGTGCCCAGGTGGGTGGTCACCAGCGCCTCGGCGTGGAAGCGCACCGGCTCCTCGCTCCATTTCCAGGTCAGCTCACCCGCGTGGGCGACGCTCGCGATCCACAGCCACCACATGCATCCTCCCTGCTCGGAGGATGCATAACGCCCCGGCGGATCGCCGCCCGGCCCCGCCTCAGAAGGTGAAGCCGACGCCCAGGGTGCCGCCGAAGACCGGCATCACGGCGTTCTCGCTCGAATCCTGCGCGGCGAGGTCGAGCTGAAGGCTGCGCGGCCTCGCGATGGCCACGCCCCCGCGCAGGTCGAGGTCGACGATGGGCCGCACCCGCCCGCCGAAATCGCCGATGGGCGGCTGCACGGCCCAGCCGAAGTGGCCGGTGGCCTGCCAGCCGTGGGGCATGTTGGTCCAGCCCCAGCGCAGCGCGAAGCGCGGGCCGAAGCCGATGCCGGCGTCGCGCCCGAGGACCACGCCGAGCCCCAGCCACAGGTTCCGGTTGAAGGTGCGCTCGTTGTAGACCGCCTCGATGGAGTTGCACTCCTGCGGCGGGCTGTCGACGATGTTGCCGGAATCGTCCTGGTAGGCGTCGTTCGTGCCGTCGCCGTCGCTGTCGTAGTTGTAGATCGGGGTGCAGCCCTTGACCCGGTAGGCCCCGAGGTTGGGATCATCGTTGTTGCCGGGCGTCTGGTAGTACTCCACCCAGCCGTCGGCGTTGCTCGAGGCGTTGTAGCCGAACTCGGCGCCGAAGTTGACCATGAGCCGGTTGTAGTGGCCCCGCAGCTCGAAGTTGAAGGGCACCGCCCCGGCGTCGAAGTCGGTGGAGATGCGGGAGGTGTCGGTGAAGTCGCCGGGCGTGAGCGTGTTGTCGTTCTCGTCGCCGGGCTTGTCGACGCTCACCGCCGCGCCGTTGAACAGGCCGCCGGTGCTGAACAACGCCGCGAAGCGCACCGGGAAGGTGTCGGGGCCGCCGCCGACGTTCTTGAGCTGGGCGCTGCGCTTGTCCCACCGCCAGATCCAGACGCGGTTCGGGTTGCCGTTCTCGGGGACGGCGATGTAGATCTCGGCCTTGTCGTGCAGCTTCTGGTAGATCGCCAGGAAGTTGAGGATGTCGCCGTCGACCTC
Organism: Deltaproteobacteria bacterium; assembly: GCA_015489145.1. Taxonomy (GTDB): domain Bacteria; phylum Myxococcota_A; class UBA796; order UBA796; family UBA2385; genus S143-5. The sequence goes on along the minus strand of WGAH01000036.1, from coordinate 1,831 downwards.
GGGCACGCACTCGTTCTTGTGCAGGAAGAGCTGGTCGATGAAGTGGATGCCCATCATCTTCCGGGCCACGTCGCGCACGAAGTAGGCCTTCTCCTCGAGCTTGAGGACCTCGAGGCGCTCGCTGAGGCCGTGGCCCGTGTCCTTGCGCTTGAGGTAGATGTCGGTGCGCCCCAGGAAGGCGTCGATGCGGGCGTTGGCGTCCAGCTCGACGGGCAGGCCGTTGATCAGGACCTCGTAGCTCTTGTTGAACTCCTCCGGGTCCCACTGGTTCTCCTGCTCGAAGTCCACCTTGAACGAGGGGAAGGCGCCCTGCTGGAGCTGCTTGAGCAGGAAGCCCACGCTGCCCGAGACATCCGGGTCGGTGAGCTTGCTCATCAGGCCCGGCTCCTGGTAGGCGAGCTGGGCCGCCAGGTACCAGTAGTAGTTGACCGTGACGGTGCCGACGCGCTCGTAGAAGGGGCTCACCGGGTGGTTGGAGTTCTCGGCGGCGCGGCCGATCTGGGCGTAGAGCAGGAACAGCGGCTCCCGGAGCTCCACCCGGTCGACGAACCAGATGTTCTCGGCCAGGGCGCGCAGATCCTGGGCCTTGATGCCCCAGTCCGACGGCGAGATCGCGTCCCAGGCGATGCCCGAGACCTCGTCGACGGCGGCGAGCACCGGCGGGATGTTGGAGTCGGGCACGATGGCCGGCTGCATGGCCGGGATGACGGTGCGGTCCGGGACCTTCCGCCCGTTCTGGTAGAGGTCGACCTCGGGGAAGAACATCGCCTCGGGGCGGGCGATGCGGCTGCGGACGTTGCGCTGCACCGTCTCGCTCTTGTAGTCGGTGGAGGTCTCGGGCCACTTGAGCACGATGACCCGGGCGAGCTTCTCCTTGCGCTTGCGCTCGGCCTCGGCCTCGGCGGCCGACTGCTCCTCCTTCTTCTCCTCGGCGGTCTTGCGCTCCTTGAACACGCGCGCGGCGGGCGCGCCGGGGAGGACATCCGCGGTGGAGGCGCGGGCCGGGGCGGCCCACGACACGAGGACGGCGAGCAGGACCTTCAACAGCATGGCCGATCTCCAGGTGCAGGCGAGGAGCGAGACTCTACAACGAAGCGCCGGCCGGGTCACGACCCCGGGCCGGGAGTCCTCGCTCTCAGGAGCACCTCGCGGTGACGTCGATGATCGCGCAGGTGAGCGAGCGGCCTCCGTGGACGGGGCCGAACTTCGCCGGAGCGCCGCCCTTGAAGTAGATCGTGCAGTTGTCCTGCGGCACCCCGGGCACGGTGGCGACACCGTTCTTGAACGAGACCCGCTGCCGGAAGCCGGTGGTGGGGCAGACGACCTCGATGCCGGTGGCCTGCGTCGGGTCGCTGAGGCGCACCGTCACCGGCGCCGGCCCCTTGGGCGCCGCCGGCGCGGCCGGCTTCGACGTCGTCTTGCCCGAGGAGGTGCGCCGCGTGCTCCGCCGCGGCTTGGGCTTGGGCTTCTCCTCGACCATCCCGGTGTCCTCGGGCGGCGCCGGCTTCTTGCGCTTCGTCGTGCTCACCACCGGGGCGGTGGTGGCGCCGGCGTTGCTGGCGACCTCCTCGTCGTCCCCGCTGGGGCTGAGCCACACGGCCACCAGGACCGCCATGCAGACGAGCAGGAACACGCCGAAGACGATGGCGTAGACCCGGTTCGACTGCACCCGCTGCCCCGAGTCCGCCGCCGGGGCCGCGTTTCCGGTCTGGACCTGGAAGGGCGTGCCCCCGGGCGCCGCGCCCCCGGCGCTGGCCACGGGACCCTGGATCGCCGGCTGGGGCGGTGGCGGCGCCATGCCCGGGGGCCCCGGCGGCGGCGCGCCGATGCC
>WGAH01000035.1 GCA_015489145.1 Deltaproteobacteria bacterium | reverse complement strand
GCCTGGGGTCGAGGCGTGGCCTGGGGCGCCGGGGCGGCCCGGGGCGCCGGTTCCGGGCCCGGCTCGGGAGAGGTGGGCCGGGGTTCGCTCGGCGTCGCCGGCGTCTTCGGCGAGGCCTCCTCCGGGGGCGCGCCGCCGGCGGGCGTTCCGCCGACTTCCGCCGCGCCGTCATCGCCGCCGCGACGCTTGAGCAGGAGGAAGACGGCGACGATGACGACCAGGAGGCCGCCGAAGACGCAGCAGGCACCGCCCAGGAACGGGAGCAGGGAGCTGAGGTCAGGCATCGGTTCTCCTGGGGAACGCGCCGCCACGCCGCCGGGTTGGGAGACGGCGTCGAGCGCAAGGTTATCCTCTCCCGGGGGATTCCACGATGACCACCCTTCCCGCCGCCGGAGAGCTCGCGGTCGCGGTGCCGCGCCAGGCCGTCGCCCTGCTCGGCGGGGCGCTCCTCCTCGCCGGGGCGCGCGTCTACCGCCTCGCCGTGGTGCTCCCGGGCGTGGCGGGCGGCGCGCTCCTCGGCTTCTCCGTCGCCGCCGGCGCGCCCCTCTCCTGGCAGCTCGGCGCGGCGGCCTGCCTCGCCCTCGCCGGCGGGGCGCTCTTCTACTTCGTCGAGCGCCTCGCCATCGCCCTCGCCGGCGCCTTCGTCGCTGGCGGCGCCATGCACGCCCTCGGCCCCCTCTACTGGCCCGGCGGCGAGCCGTGGTACGCCGACGCCGCCGCGGTGGCCCTCGGGCTGCTCCTGTTTCCGCGCCTCTACCGCGCCGCGCTTCCGCTGCTCACCGCGGCGCTGGGCGCCCTGGTGGTGGCCTGGTCGGTGGGCCGCGAGCAGGACGCCGTCCTCATCGGCGCGATGGCCGCCGTCGGGCTCGTGGTGCAGCTCGCCTTCCGGCGCCGGCGCGGGGATTGAGCCCCCGGCCGGGCGCGCCCTCACGGCAGCGTCAGGATCACCGTGCCGCTCGTCGCCGGGTTCGGCGCCGGGGACGGCCCGTGGACCTGCCGGCACCCGAACTCCAGCTCGAAGCCGACGGAGTGCTCGATGCCCTCGCACAGCAGGGGCCGCGCCACCTCCATCAGGCCGGTGAGCACGACCCCGGCGCCGATGGCCAGCCCGCTCCAGGCCCAGAAGTCGATCTCCGGGAGGCTCTCCCGCTCGGCGACCCCCACCGGCGCCTCCTCGGCGAGGTGGCGCTTGCGCGCGGTGATCCGGTGGCCCTCCTCGGTGCGAAGCGTCCAGCTCCCCGCCTCCTCGTCGGCGTCGCCGCCGGCGACGAGCACCCCCCACCGGCGCTCCCCCACCGTGTCGCTGTAGAAGCGAACCCCCAGGTCGACCGGGTGCTCGAGGGTGGCGATGCAGCGCCGGATCGGCTGGGCGTAGCGCCGAAAGCCGGTCCAGGAGAGCCCGACCGCGGTGGTGATGTCGCGCCGGCGCCAGCCGCCGCGCAGCAGCGCGGTGAACCGCCCCGGGTCGGGCGAGCCGAACAGGCGGAGGTTCATCCAGTTGCCCTGGCCCGGCACGCGCACGCGCACCGAGCCGGCCGGGCTGGCTCCGGGGGCGGCGGCGAGCAGGTCGACGGTTTGGGATACCACGGGCACCTCCTGGCGCGGTTGGCCCCCCGCCCCGGGGGGGGCGAAGCTCAACCTACAGCCGCCGCGGGCCCTGGGCGATGATCTCCGTCGGGGTTCCGCGCGCGAACTGCTTGAAGTTCTCGATGTAGCGGGCGGCCAGCCCGTCGTAGGCCCGCCAGTAGGCGTCCTGATCGCCCCACGAGGATTCCGGGACCAGCACGTCGTCGGGCACGCCGGGGCAGGTGAGCGGGACCTCGAAGCCGAACAGCTTGTCGCGCCGGTAGGGCACGTCGTCGAGCCGGCCCTCGAGGGCGGCGTTGAGCAGGTTGCGGGTGTGCCGGATGCTGATGCGGTGGCCGACGCCGAAGCGCCCGCCCACCCAGCCGGTGTTCACGAGCCAGGCCTGGGCCCCGTGGCGGAGCATGCGCGCCTTGAGCATCGAGGCGTACTCGTAGGGGTGGCGCACCATGAACGGCGCCCCGAAGCAGGCCGAGAAGGTGATCTCCGGCTCGATGCCGAGGCCGATCTCGGTGCCTGCGATCTTGGAGGTGTAGCCGCTCATGAAGTGGTAGACCGCCTGCTCCGGCGTGAGGCGGGCGATGGGCGGCAGCACGCCCTGGGCGTCGCAGGTCAGCAGGATCACGTTGCGCGGGTGGGAGTGGACGAAGCCCTCGGGCACCACGTTGTCGATGAAGTCGGCCGGGTAGCTCGCCCGCGTGTTCTCGGTGAAGCGGTCGTCGTCGAGGTCGATGCGCCGGGTGGCGGGATCCCACACCACGTTTTCGAGGATGGTGCCGAAACGGTGCGTGGTGGCGTGGATTTCGGGCTCGTGCTCCGCCGAGAGGCGGATGACCTTGGCGTAGCAGCCGCCCTCGAAGTTGAACACCCCGTCGTCGGACCAGCCGTGCTCGTCGTCGCCGATGAGGCGCCGCTTCGGGTCGGCCGAGAGCGTGGTCTTGCCGGTGCCCGACAGGCCGAAGAACAGCGCGACATCGCCCTCGTCGCCGACGTTGGCCGAGCAGTGCATCGGCAGCACGCCCTCGGCGGGCAGCAGGTGGTTGAGCACGCTGAAGACGGTCTTCTTGATCTCGCCGCCGTAGCCGGTGCCGGCGATGATCGCGGTGCGCTCGGCGAAGTTGACGATGATGCCCGTCTCGGAGCGCGTGGAGTCCACCCGCGGGTCGAGCTTGAAGGACGGGACGTGGATCACGGTGAAGCGCGGCACGAAGGTGCGGTGCTCCTCGCGATCCTCGAACTCGATGAACATGTTGCGGGCGAAGTGGGCGTGCCAGGCCTTCTGGGTGATCACCCGCACCGGGAAGCGCCAGTCCGGGTCGGCGCAGGCGTAGACGTCCTGCACGAAGACCTCCTCGCCCTGGAGGTAGGCCGCCACCCGCGCGCGCAGGGCCGAGAAGCGGTCGGGCGGGAAGGGGCGGTTGTACTCCCCCCACCACACGTCGTCCTCGGTGGTCGGCTCGCGCACGATGAACTTGTCCTGGGCGGCGCGGGCGGACCACTTGCCGGTGTTGACGACGAAGGGGCCCTCCCGCACCAGGTGGCCCTCGACGCGGAAGATCGCCTCCTCCACCAGCGCCTCGGTGGGCAGGTTCCAGTAGACGCGGTCGAGGCCCGTCAGGCCGTGGTTGCGGAGGCCGAAGTCGGACTTCAGCTCGGCCATGTGCGGCCAGGCGGGGCTCTTGATCTCGAAGTACTTCGCCATGGCGGCCTCAGGCGGGCTGGCGGACGAGCTTGCGCTCGCCGATGAACAGCTCGTTGGGAGCGTTGGGATCGAGCAGCCACTTCATGCGCTCGATGCCCTGCTTGATGTCCTTGATCGAGCCGCAGTAGGACAGGCGCAGGTAGCCCTCGCGGCCGAACTCCACGCCGGGCACGGTGGCGACCATGACCCGGTCGAGGAGGCGCTCGGCGAGGCGCGTGCTGTCGGGGTCGTAGTTGGAGAAGTCGGCGAAGCAGTAGAAGGTGCCGCCGGGTTCCTCGACGTGCACCCCGTCGAAGCCGCGCAGCTCCTGCAGCATGTAGTCGCGGTTGTTCTCGAGCGTCATGCGGAGGGCCTCGACGCTGGTCTGCGGCCCCTTGAGCGCGGCGATGGCGGCCTTCTGGAGCAGCACCGACGGGCCCGAGGTCTGGTGGGACTGGATGTTGCTCATCACCTCGATGAGCTTGCGGTTGCCGATGGCCCAGCCGATGCGGAAGCCCGTCATGGCGTAGGCCTTGCTGACCCCGTTGATGATGATGATCTTGGAGTTCTCGTCGACCCGCTTCGCGTAGTCCCAGGCGCTTCGCCAGGTGTTCCCGCGAAAGACCAGCCGGTGGTAGATGTCGTCCATGATCAGCCAGAGGCCGCGCTTCTCGCAGAACTCCACCACGTCGGCGATGAACTGCTCCGAGTAGACCGCCCCCGAGGGGTTGTTGGGGCTGTTGACGATCACGGCCTTGGTGTACGAGCCCACCCGCTGCTCGATGTCCTCGATGCGCGGCTGGAAGGTGCCGTCCTCGGGGGGCGCCGGCACGGGCACGCCCTGGCAGAGCTTGACCATCTCGGGGTAGCTCACCCAGTAGGGCGCCGGGAAGACGACTTCCTCCTGGGGATTGAGGATCGCCTGCAGGGCCACCATGATCGCCTGCTTGGCGCCGCTGGAGGCCATCACGTTCTCGGGGGCGACCCGCCGCCCGTAGAACTCCTCGGTGTAGCGGATGATCGCGGCCTTCATCTCCGGCGTGCCCTCGGCCGGCGTGTAGCGGACCTCGCCGGCGTCGAGGAGCGCCGCGGCGGCGGTGGCCGCCTCGATGGGGGTGCGGGCCTTGGGCTCGCCGCCGCCGAGGTGGACGACGGGATCGCCCTTCTGCCGCATGATCGCGGCCTTCTCGTTGATACGCAGCGTGGGGGACGCCTTGATGGAGCGCCCGATGAGGCTCAGGCTCATGCCAGCTCCTTGGGGCCCGCGGGGGCCCGCGGGGGACGGGAAGGCGCCCTCGTATGGCGGCGCTTCGCCGGGCGTCAACTGATGGCGGTCAACGGGCCGGATCGCCGGCGGAGCCGGCGCGGGCGAACCGGGGTGCCCCCCCGCTCCTCCGCCGGGGCGCCCCGGGATAGGAGCCCGCATGGCGCCGCGCCCGCTCGCACCGATCCTCCTCGCCGCGTTCCTGGCGACGGCCTGCGGCGAGGATCCGCCGCCCGCCGGACCCGACGGCGGCCTCGACTGCGACGACTGCGACGGCGACGGTTTCTTCTGGGACGTGGACTGCGACGACCGCGACCCGGAGGTCCACCCCGGCGCCACCGAGGTCTGCGACCACGTCGACAACGACTGCGACGGCTACGTCAACGAGGGGGTCGGCGACCTGTGGTACCGCGACGCGGACGGCGACGGCTACGGCGACCCGCACGACAAGGCCAGCTCGTGCCAGGAGCCCCTCGGCTACGTCCCCATCGGCACCGACTGCGACGACGAGGACCCGGCCGTCCACCCCGGCGCCGACGAGCCGTGCGACGGGATCGACAACGACTGCGACGAGCTCGTCGACGAGGACTGCGAGTAGCCGCTCGCGGCCGGCCTACTTGCGGAGGCGATCCCAGAAGCTGCGCTTGCCGCCCTTCTCGGCGACGCGGGCCTCCTGGATCTCGGCGAGGCGCCGGACCAGGGCCTCTTCCTCCTCGCTCATCTTCTTGGGGACCGAGACGACGACCTGCACGTGCTGGTCGCCGCGGCCGCCCCGGCGGTCGAGGCGGGGAACCCCCCGGCCGCGCAGGGTGAAGACCTTGCCCGAGGGGGTGCCGGCGGGGATTTCGAGCTCCTCGTCGCCGTCGATGGTCGGCACGGTCAGCGTGGCGCCGAGGCAGGCCTGGGCGTAGGTCATCGGCACGGTGACGTAGATGTCGTCGCCCTCGCGCTGGAAGACCTCGTGGGGCTCGACCCGGATCGCGACGTAGAGGTCGCCGGCCGGGGCCCCGGCGTCGCCCTCGTCGCCCTTGCCCGCCAGCCGGAGCTGGAGCCCCGAGCGCACGCCGGCGGGGATGTGGACGGTGATTTCCTGGGTGGCGCGCACCCGTCCGCGCCCCCGGCAGACCCCGCAGGGCTTGCGGATCACCTGGCCGCGCCCGCCGCAGTCCGGGCAGGTGGTGCGAATGCGGAGGAAGAGCTGCGCCTGGTAGACCTCGCCCGCCCCGCCGCAGGTGGGGCAGGTGACCGGCTCGGTGCCCGCCTCGGCGCCGGTGCCGCCGCAGGCCTCGCAGCGGACGTGGTGGGGGATCTCGATCTTCTCGTCGCCGCCCTTCACGGCGGTCATGAAGTCGATGGTCAGCTCGTAGCTGAGGTCGGCGCCGCGCCGCACGCGCCGGCCGCCCCGCGACCGGCCCCGCCCGCCGGGAAAGCCGCCGAAGCCGAACAGGTCGCCGAACAGGTCGCTGAACTGGCTGAAGATCTCCTCGGCGTCCTGGAAGCCGGGGTTCACCCCGGCGCCCCGCAGCCCGGCGTGGCCGAAGCGGTCGTACATGGCGCGCTTGTCGGCGTCGCTGAGCACCGAGTAGGCCTCGCTGGCCTCCTTGAAGCGCGCCTCGGCCTCCGGGTCGTCCGGGTTGCGGTCGGGGTGGTACTTCAGGGCGAGCTTGCGGTAGGCCTTCTTGATCTCGGCCTCGGTGGCCTCCCGGGTCACCCCGAGCACCTCGTAGTAGTCGCGGGGCTGGTTCATGCGGCTCCCTGACGCTGGGGGCGCCGCCCCGGGGTGGGGGCGGCGCCCGCGGCTGCCCTGCTATCAGGCCTCCTCGTACTCGGCGTCGATGACGTCGTCACCCCCCGCGCTCCCGCCGGGGGCCGCGCCGCCGGGGGCCGCGCCGGCCGCGCCCTCGGCGCCGGCCGCGCCGCTGGCGTAGGCCGCCTCGGCCAGCTTGTGGCTGGCCTGGGTCAGCGCGTCGAAGGCCGAGCGCAGGCGGTCGAGGTCGTCGGAGTCGAGCGCCTCCTTGGCCTCCTTGACCTTCTCCTCGAGGTTGCCGATCTCGCCGGAGGGCAGCTTGTCGCGGTGCTCGCCGAGGAGCTTCTCGGTCTGGTAGACGAGGTTGTCGAGGTTGTTGCGGGCCTCGATGATCTCGCGGCGGCGCTTGTCCTCGGCCTCGTGGGCCTCGGCCTCCTTGACGAGCCGGTCGACGTCCTCCTTGGACAGGCCGGACGACGAGGTGATCGTGATGTGCTGCTCGCGGCCGGTGGCCTTGTCCTTGGCCGTGACGTTGAGGATGCCGTTGGCGTCGATGTCGAAGGTGACCTCGATCTGCGGCACGCCGCGCGGCGCGGGGGGGATGCCGTCGAGGCGGAAGGTGCCGAGCAGGCGGTTGTCCTTCGCCATCGGCCGCTCGCCCTGGTAGACCTGCACGTCCACCGCCGTCTGGTTGTCGGCCGCGGTGCTGAAGATCTCGGACTTGCGCGTCGGGATCGTGGTGTTGCGCGGGATGAGCACCGTGTTGACGCCGCCGAGGGTCTCGATGCCCAGCGACAGCGGGGTCACGTCGAGGAGCAGCAGGTCGCGGACGTCGCCGGACAGCACGCCGCCCTGGATCGCCGCGCCGAGGGCCACGACCTCGTCGGGGTTCACCGAGCGGTTGGGCTCCTTGCCGAACAGCTCCTTGACCTTGCGCTGCACCATCGGGATGCGGGTCGAGCCGCCGACCAGGATGACCTCGTCGATGTCGGAGGGCTTGAGGCCCGCGTCCTTGAGCGCCATGCGGCAGGGCTCGAGGGTGCGGTTCACCACCGGCTCGATCATGCGCTCGAACTGCGCCCGGGTCAGGGTGAGCACGAGGTGCTTGGGACCGCTGGCGTCGGCGGTGAGGTAGGGCAGGTTGATCTCGGTGGACTGCGCCGTGGACAGCTCGATCTTGGCCTTCTCGGCCGCGTCCTTGAGGCGCTGCAGGGCGATCTTGTCGCCGCTGAGGTCGACGCCGTTCTCCTTGCGGAACTCCTCGATCAGGAAGCGGATCAGCTCCTGGTCGATGTCGTCGCCGCCGAGGTGGGTGTCGCCGTTGGTCGACTTGACCTCGACGACGTTGTCGCCCACCTCGAGGATGGAGATGTCGAAGGTGCCGCCGCCGAAGTCGAAGACCGCGACGATCTCGTCGGACTTCTTGTCGAGGCCGTAGGCGAGGGCCGCGGCGGTGGGCTCGTTGATGATGCGTTTGACCTCCAGGCCGGCGATCTTGCCGGCGTCCTTGGTGGCCTGGCGCTGGGAGTCGTTGAAGTAGGCGGGCACCGTGATCACCGCCTCGGTGACCGGGCCGCCGAGGTAGCGCTCGGCCTCCCGCTTGAGCTTCTGGAGCACCATCGCCGAGATCTCGGGCGGCGAGTACTGCTTGCCGTCGATGTCGACGCGGGGCTGGCCGTCGGAGCTGCGGACGACCTTGTAGCTCACGCGCTTCAGCTCGCCGCTGACCTCCTCGTAGCGGCGCCCCATGAAGCGCTTGATCGAGGAGATGGTGCGCGTCGGGTTGGTGACGGCCTGGCGCTTGGCGACGGCGCCGACGAGGCGCTCGCCGTCCTTGGTGAAGCCCACGACCGAGGGCGTGGTGCGGCCGCCCTCCTCGTTCACGATCACGGTGGGCTTGTCGCCCTCCATCACCGCGACGACCGAGTTGGTCGTGCCCAGGTCGATACCGATGATCTTGCCCATGTGTCGTCCTCCTGTGGTTCGTCCAGCCTGGGCCGCGAGGGGCTCGGCGCGGCGTCGGGTGCCGCGCGATCAGGCCGATTCCATCCGAGTTCCGGGAGATTCCCGCGGCCCGGGAGCCGAGTGCGCCCCAAGGGTAATCCCGGAGCCCGCGGGGGCAATCCCCTTCGCGCGCCGAGGGTGAAAAAGGGTCGGCGGGGCCGGGGCGCCGCGATCGAGATGTCGCGCTTTTCCGCCCGGGACCGGGCGGCTCGGCCCCCCTCTCCTCCGGGATGCCGTCGCCACCGGCCTCGCGGGGGGGCGGCACGGCTCTTGCTCCTCGGGCGGGCGTCCCGACCCGGTCGCCTTCCAACGACGTCCGTGCCCTGTCCGGCGGCCGGGCAGGGGCCCGCCTCGGCGGGGCAGTGGGGTCCCGCTCCGAGGCGCGCCACCCTCGTGGCCGGGCCGGCATCCCGTCGGCCCGGCCTTCTACCTTCTCGGGCCGACGGG
>WGAH01000034.1 GCA_015489145.1 Deltaproteobacteria bacterium | reverse complement strand
CCTGTTTCCAGCATCGCGCCCGGAGCCTCCGCCGCCGGCGGGGCCGAACGGGCGCCCCCTCCCATTCCCATTCGCAGGAGAAACCGTCGTGGCGGACAACTACAAGGTGCGTGACCTCAGCCTGGCCGAAGCCGGGCACCTCAAGATCGAGTGGGCCGAGTCCCGCATGCCCGTGCTCATGGCCCTGCGCGAGAAGTACAGCAAGACGAAGCCCCTGGCCGGGCAGCGCATCGCCGGCTGCCTGCACGTCACCAAGGAGACCGCCGTGCTCGTCCGCACCCTGCGGGCGGCGGGGGCCGAGATCTCCTGGTCGGGCTGCAACCCCCTGTCCACCAACGACGAGATCGCGGCGGCCCTGGCGGCCGAGGGCGTGAGCATCTACGCCTGGCACGGCATGTCCACCGAGGAGTTCTACTGGGCGATCGACCGCACCCTCGACTTCAAGCCCACGCTGACCCTCGACGACGGCGCCGACCTCATCACCCGCGTCCACGTCAAGTACCCCGAGCTGGCCGAGGGCGTGCTCGGCGGCACCGAGGAGACCACCACCGGCGTGCACCGCCTCCGCGCCCTCGCCGCCGCCGGCAAGCTGCTCTACCCGGTGCTGGCGGTCAACGACGCCGAGACCAAGTGGGACTTCGACAACGTCTACGGCACGGGCCAGAGCTCGATCGACGGCATCCTGCGCGCCACCAGCGTGCTGCTGGCCGGCAAGAACTTCGTCGTCGCCGGCTACGGCCACTGCGGCAAGGGCGTGGCGATGCGCGCCAAGGGCATGGGCTGCCACGTCGCCGCCACCGAGGTGGACGCGATCCAGGCGCTCAAGGCCACCCTCGAGGGCGTCATGGTCAAGAACATGGACGAGGCGGCGGCCTGGGGCGACATCTTCATCACCGCCACGGGCATGAAGGACGTCATCGTCGGCCGGCACTTCGACAAGATGAAGGACGGCGCCATCGTCTGCAACACCGGCCACTACGACTGCGAGATCAACATCCCCGACCTCGAGGCCCGGGCGAAGTCCAAGCGGCGCATTCGCGACAACTGCGACGAGTACGTCATGGAGGACGGCCGCCGCATCTACCTCCTCGGCGAGGGGCGCCTGATCAACCTCTCGGCGGCCGAGGGCCACCCGAGCGAGGTCATGGACATGAGCTTCGCCAACCAGTTCCTCGGCATGCTCCACCTCGCCGAGAAGGGCCGCGACCTCGAGGTGGCGGTGCACGACATCCCGCGCGAGCAGGACCTCGAGCTCGCCTCCCTCAAGCTCCAGACCATGGGCATCACCATCGACGAGCTGACCCCCGAGCAGGTCGTCTACGCCAACAGCTACCTCGAGGGGACCTGAGCCGCCCCTCCCGGCCGAGCGCCCGCGGCCCCGTCCCGCCGCCCTTCCGTGGGCGCCGGGGCGGGGCTATGCTCGTGCCGATGGCTGGACCGAGGACCAGGGCGGGGGCGCCGGGACGGTTGGGGGCAGTCGCGCCGCTCGCCGCCCTGCTCGCCGGGTGCATGGACTACGGCATCGGCCACCTCGTCAACGCCAGCAAGGGCTCCGACGAGACCGGCGCCGCCGGGGCGCAGGGCCACTACACCGGCAGCGCCTCGCCCTGCGGCGACGCCGACTCCCTCGCCACCGAGGTGGCCTTCGACGAGAGCTGCGCCACCGACGTGGTGACGGGGGATCTCGACGCGGTGGTCGAGTGGTCCCTGCCCACCTTCGCGAGCGGCTACGGCGAGTACGGCGAGGTGCTGATGGCCCCGGTGGTGGGCCAGCTCACCGACGACGACGGCGACGGGGACATCGACCGCGACGACGTGCCGGACATCGCGGTGGTCTCCGACGACGGCGGGACCGCGCGCAACCACGGGGGCATCCTCCGCATCGTGCCCGGCGACGGGCTCGGCGCCAACGCCTCCATCGGCTTCCTCGACTGGGAGGGGGCCACGGTGATGCCCTACCGCTACGGCAACCTCGCGCTGGGCGACATCGACGGAGACGGGGCGCCCGAGGTCGTCTTCGTCGCGCTGGTGGTCGGGGGCGGCGACAGCGGGGACGACACCGGCGGCGAGGACCACCCGGTGCGCCGCCTCGGCGCGGTGGACTGGAGCAGCCTGCCCGTGGACGGCGACCTGCCCGTGGACCTCGGCGAGACCTGCACCGTGGCGGCCCTCGACCCTCGAACCGAGCAGCTCCTCTGGGTCGCGGACGACCTCGCCTTCGACTGCGGGGGCCACGCCCCGGCGC
>WGAH01000033.1 GCA_015489145.1 Deltaproteobacteria bacterium | reverse complement strand
TCGTTGGCGAGGCCGACGCCCCGCACCACCCCGTGGATCGTCCGCCCCTCCCGCACCGCGTCGCCGAGGCGCTGGAGCACCAGCACGGCGGCGCCCTCGGCGGGCACCAGCCCGTCGGCCCGGGCGTGGAAGGGCCGGCTCCGCCCGGTGGGGCTCAGGGCGTCGAGGGCGGTGAAGCCGACGTGGATGAACAGGTCGTCGCACCGGTTCACGCCGCCGACCAGCACCAGGTCGGCGCGCCCGTCCCGCATCAGGTCGGCCCCGGCCGCGAGCGCGTAGAGGCTGCTCGCGCAGGCGGCATCCAGGGCGAAGGCCGGCCCCCGGAGCCCGAGCAGCTCCCGCACGAGCAGCGCCGGGCCGCCGGCCATGAAGCGGTCGCGGGGGTCGGCCTCGGGAATGCCGAGCCGGTCGGCGCGATCGCCGAGGCCGAGCCCGGAGAGCCAGGCGCGCTCGGCCAGGGCCGACAGGCCCGCGGTGGGAAACCCGAGGTTGCCGAGCACCAGGCCCACCCGGACCCCTTCGCCGCCGCCGGCGTCGGCCAGCGCGTCCCGGCTCGCCCGCCAGGCCAGGTGAAAGACCGGGTCGAGGGGGCGGATCGCGTCCGGCACCCCGAGGTCGAGCGCGCCGAGGTAGCCGCCGCGCCGCGTGCGGGCGCGGTCGGGGCCGTCGCCGTCGACGAGGTCGGCGGGCAGCCGCCAGCGGTCGGGGTCCACCTCGCCGAGCAGGTCGCGACCCTCCCGCACCGCCTCCCACAGCGCCTCGGGGGTGCGGGCGCCGGGCAGGACGACGGCCCGACCGACGATGGCGACGGGTTCCACGTCAGCCCCGGGCCGGCAGCAGGTGCGTCTCGACGCCGTCCATCTCGTAGACGACGCGACCGCCGGCGTCGGTGAGCACCACCCGGCTGAGCGCGCGACCGCCCCCGGCGCGGGCGCCGGCCACGACGCAGCGAAGCGGGCCCTCCGGCGGCGCGTCGGCGAAGGCCCGGACGGCGCCCACCGAGGTGGGCAGGCTGGGGCCGCCGAGGACCTGCCGGGTCCACAGCAGCGCGAGCTGGAGGCCGCCGTCGAGGGCCGCCGGGTCGGAACGCCAGGCCTCGCCGTTCCAGCCCGCCTGCCGCACCCCGGCGACCGTCGCGGCGATGCCCTCGTCGCTCACGCCCTCCACGTCGCGGATCACGCGGAAGGCCCCACCGTGGAAGAGCACGTCGCCGTAGACCGGGCCCTCCCAGTCGCCGAGGCGCGGGCGGGGCGCGGCCTGCGGCTCGCCGGCCGGCCCGAGCTCGGCCCGGGCGCTGTAGCGCGGCGCGCCGTCGGCCCCGAGCAGCTCCAGCCGCAAGGCGTCCGGCCCGTCCTCGACGCAGCGCAGGCGCAGGCGCACCCCGCCGTTGTCGAAGCCGGCGAGGCGAATGCCCCGGAGCACGCGCAGGTCGCGCAGGGCCGCCACCGGGCGGTCGGGCCGGAAGGCCCGGGCCGCCCGCAGGAACCACTCGATGACGAGCACGACGGGCACCACGGGCGTGCCGTCGATGGCGTGGCCGGCCAGGAAGGGGTGGCTCGCCCGGCTCACCAGCAGGTCGAGGCTCATCGCCTCAGGCGGGGTGTCACCGAGGAGCGGCGTGCCCCGGGGCTCGCCGCCGACCACCACGTCGGCGGGCTCCCGGGCGGCGGCCTCGGCGACGAAGTGGGCCGCGCCGACGTCGAGGTCGATGAGGGGCACGCCGCGCTCGCGGAACATGGCGGCCAGCTCCGGCGTGACCATGCCGCCGGCCCAGGGCCCCCAGCCGATGGCCCGCACCACGGCCCGCGGCCGGCGGCGGGCCTCGGCGGCGGCGACCTGCGCCAGCACCGCGTTGGCCATCGCGTAGTCGGCCTGCCCGACGTTGCCCGTGCGCGCCGTCACGCTGCCCATGAACAGCAGCAGCCGCAGGTCGTCGCTGGCGGTGGCGGCGAGGAGGTGGCGCAGGCCCGCGACCTTGGGCGCCCACACCCGGGCGAACTGCTCCGCGGTCTTGTCGGCGATGCGCTTGTCGGCGAGCACCCCGGCCCCGTGCACCAGCCCGCGCACCGGCCCGAGCTCGGTCCGCACCCGGGCCAGGACGCCGGCCACCGCCTCGGCGTCGGCCACGCCGGCCTCCCCGAGCGGGTAGTAGCGCGCCTCGCAGCCCGCCTCCCGAAGGGCGTCGAGGGTGGCCCGCGCCTCCCGGGCGCGCAGCACGGCCCGCGCCCGGGCCCCGAGCTCCGCCGGGGTCGGGGCCTCGCCCCGCGCCCGCGCCTGCTCGAGAAGCGCCCGCTTCAGCCCGGCCTCGTCCGTCACGCCGGCGAGTTCCGGCGCTTCCTCGGCGAGGGGCGTGCGCCCGAGGAGCGCGAAGCTCGCGCCGGTGGCCCGGCCCAGCGCGAGGACGCAGGCGGCGGTGACGCCCCGGGCCCCGCCGGAGACGACGACGACCTCGCCGGGCTCCACCGGCGGTACCGGCACGCCGTCGGGCAGCGGAGCCGGCGCGCTGCGAAGGGTGAGGCGCTCGCCGCCGCCCGGCAGGCCGACGTCCAGCTCCGGGCCGCCGGCGAGCAGCTCGTCGGCCAGGGCCCGGGCCACCTCGGAGACGTCCCGGCCCCGGGCGGCCACGTCGATGGCCTTCACCGGCACCCCGGGCCACTCCTGGGAGGCCGTCCGCGCCAGCGCGGCGAGGCCGCCCACCCAGGCGGCGCCGGCGGGCGCCTCGCCGGTGCCGAATCGCCCGCCGGTGTCCTGCACGACCACGTACAGCCGCTCCTCGCCCGCGGCGCGGGCCACGGCCCGGGCGGCCAGCAGGGCCTCGCGGTGCACCCCCTCGAACACCGAGAGGGCCGCCGGCGTGGGCACGCCGTCCGCCACCGCCTCGGCCGTCGTCGTCACGGAGGGCGACAACGCCGCCAGGTCGATCAGCGCCGGAGCCTCCTCGGGGGGCTCGGCGACGAGGCGCGCGTTCACGCCGCGTTCCCGGAGGAGGCGGGCCAGGTCCTCGCCGATCCCGCCGCCGTCGTCGACGATCGCCACCTCCGAGGCGGTGAGCAGGCCGGGCTGGGCCATGCCGATGGGCTCGGCGGAAACCGCCTCCAGGCCCCACCGACCCAGGGGGGCGGGCGCGGCGTCGGCCTCCGGCCGTGCGGTCGCCTCCGTGCCCGCCGCCTCCCCGACGGGAGCCGTCGCGCCGCCCGACAGCGCCTCGGCGATCTCGCCCAGCGTCCGCAGCCCCGACAGCGCGCTCGCGTCCACCCGCACCGCGCCCCCGAGACGCTCCTGCAGCGCCCCAAGGATCTCCACCCGCTTGATCGAGTCCACCCCGAGGTCCGACTCCAGGTCCATCCCAAGACCCAGCATCTCCTCGGGATACCCCGTCTTCTCCGACACCACCGACAGCAGCACCGCGCCGGCGTCGACCCCGGAAGGGGCCTCGGCGGGCGTTGCCGGCTCCACCGCCACCGACTCGGGGGCCACCGGCGACACCCGCTCGGGCGCGGCCGGCGGCTCGGCCGGCCAGGACCCGGAAGCCGGCCGCGCCACGGGGGCGGACACCTCCGGGGCGCGCGGCTCCGCCGGCATCCTCGGGGACGGCGCGGCCGGAACCCCGGCGGGAGCGGGCCGGGCGGCGAGCCCGGCGTCCGCCGTCCCCGGAGCCGCGCCGGCGAGGCGGGCGAGGGCCTCGATGCCGCGGCCGGCGGCGTCGAGGTAGGCGGCGTGCGCCTCGGCCAGGGTCCGCTGGAAGGCGAGGTGGGCCTCGGTGGCCTGGCGCTGGGCCTCCTCGAAGGCGGCGTACCAGCCCGCCGGGGGCGCGACCGCCGAGCCGCCGACATCGCCGCCCGCCGGAAGCGCGGGCCGCTCCTGCGCGCTCGCCGGACCGCCGGGAAGCGCCTCGGCGCTCGGCGCCGGGCGAGCCGCGGGCGGCGGGGTCGTGTCGCGTGAGTCCAGCTTGCTCATGGCTTCTTCCGTTTCCGGATGCGTCTGGGGCTCCGGGTTGGGCGGCGGCAGGGCGGCGGCGCCGCCTTCCGGGGGGTAGGGCCGGCCGAGGTTGGCGCCGCCCACCGGCACCGCCATCTTCGGCTTCGGCCGGGTGCGCGGGTCCTCGGGCCGGGCGTGCTCGGCGAGCAGCGCGTCCACCCGCACCGGGTGGCCGGCGGCGGCCAGGCGACCGAGCGCCCACAGCATCGCGTCGGCGCCGTCGGCCCCCCGGCGGTCGGTGGCGACGGCGAGGTGCGGGCGGTCGCCGAGAGCGCGGCCGACCAGCCCCGTGAGCACGCTGCCGGGCCCCACCTCGACGAAGGTGTCCACGCCGTCCGCGGCCAGGCGCCGCACCACCTCGACGAAGCGCACCGGCGCCACGAGCTGCCGCGCCAGGCCCGCCGGGAGCTCGGCGGCGATCCACGGCTCCGCCGTCTCGCCGGCGATGACGGGAATCGCCGGCTCGGCGAAGCGCGCGTCGGCGAGGAAGCGCGCGAAGGGTTCCCGCGCCGCCTCGACCACCGGCGAGTGGAAGGCGGTGGACACGGCGAGACGCCGGAAGCGCAGCCCGGCCTCGGCCACGCGCGCCTCCGCCGCCGCCACGGCGTCGGATGGACCCGAGATCACCGTTTGATCCGGCGCGTTCATGTTCGCGATCACGGCCCCGGTTCCGGCG
>WGAH01000032.1 GCA_015489145.1 Deltaproteobacteria bacterium | reverse complement strand
CCGCCGCCCCGAGGAGGCCGCCCGTGCTCCTGGTCATCGACGTCGGAAACACCAACATCGTGCTCGGCGCCATGCGCGGCGCCGAGGTGGTCCACCGCTGGCGGGTGTCCACCGCCCCGCGCACCACCGACGAGGTGGGCCTGCTCCTGCTCCAGCTCATGCGCCACCGGGGCCTCGGGCCCGACGACATCGACGGCGTGAGCGTGTCCTGCGTGGTGCCCTCGCTGCTCTACGCCATCGAGAAGGCCTCTCGCCGCTACCTCGACCGCGAGGCGCTGATCATCGGCAGCGGCATTCGCACCGGCATGCGGATCCGCACCGAGAACCCCCGCGAGGTCGGGGCCGACCGCATCGTCAACGCCGTCGCCGCCTACGAGCGCCACGGCGGCCCGCTGGTGGTGGTCGACTTCGGCACCGCCACCACCTTCGACTGCGTGGACGCCCGGGGCGACTACGTGGGCGGGGCCATCGCCCCGGGTTTTCGCATCTCCGCCGAGGCCCTGTTCACGCGCACCGCCAAGCTGCCCCCGGTCGAGGTCGAGCGCCCGGACCGCGCCATCGGCACCAACACCGTCCGCAGCATGCAGTCCGGCCTGTTCTGGGGCTACGTCGGCCTCGTCGACGGCCTGGCGCGCCGCTGCAAGGCGGAGCTCGCCGAGCGCCTCGACGGGGACGCGCCGCCGCGGGTCCCCTGCGTCGCCACCGGCGGCCTGTCCAACCTCATCGGCCGCGCCTGCGAGGAGATCGACGAGGTGGACGACGACCTCACCTTGCAGGGCCTGCGCCTGCTCTGGGAGCGCAACCGCCGCCCCGGCCGCTGATCCCGGCATCCTCGTCGGGCTCGCCCCCGGGAGCCGCCTCTCCCCGCGCCTTCGCGCCGGTTGCCCGGCGGCGGGGGGTCCAATAAGGCACCGGCCCTTGTCACCGAATCGTTCCAGAACCCTCCCTCTCGCGCCGGAGCCCGCATGGCCACGAAGTCCTTTGCGCCGTCAGACCTTCGCAACGTCGCCCTCGTCGGACACGGGGGGTGCGGCAAGACCTCGCTCGCCGACGCGCTGCTCTACGTCGGCGGCGCGGTGAACCGCCACGGCCGCGTCGACGACGAGACCTCCGTCCTCGACTTCGAGCCCGAGGAGCACAAGCGCCGCGGCTCCATCGGCACCAGCCTCGCCTGGCTCGAGCACGACGGGCACAAGATCAACCTCCTCGACACGCCGGGCGACCAGAACTTCATCTTCGACAGCTTCAACGCCATGCGCGGCGCCGACGCGGTGGTGGTCGTCGTCAGCGCCCCCGACGGCGTCGAGGTGCAGACGGAGCGCGTCTTCTCCGAGGCGGCCAACCTCGGCCTCCCGCGGGCGATCTTCATCAACAAGATGGACCGCGACCGCGCCAACCCCGAGGAGTGCCTCAAGGACATCGAGGAGACCCTCGGCGTCAAGCCGGTTCCCCTGCAGGTGCCCATCGGCCGCGAGCAGGGCTTCCGCGGCGTGGTCAGCCTGTTCCGCAAGCGCGCCTTCCTGTTCGAGAACGGCGACTCCACCGAGGCCGACATTCCCGCCGACCTCGCCGACGAGGTCGATTCCGCCTGGGAGAACCTCGTCGAGACGGTGGCGAGCACCGACGACGAGCTCCTCGAGCAGTACCTCGAGACCTTCGAGCTCAGCGACGAGGAGGTCCGCACCGCCTTCCAGGCCGCGCTCAAGAAGGGCGAGATCGTGCCGGTGATCTACGGCGCCGCGCCCTCGCTCGTCGGCGCCGGCGCGCTCCTCGAGCTGATCACCTGGGCCTTCCCCTCGCCCGTCGACCGCCCCGCGGTGCCCGGCCGCCGCGACGACGAGACGGTCGAGGTCCCCTGCACCGAGGACGGTCCCTTCGTCGCCCGGGTGATCCGCACCCACGTCGACGAGTTCTCGGGCAAGACCTCGATCTTCCGCATCATCCGCGGCACGGTGCCCGGCGACAACGTCGTGCTCAACGCCAACAAGGGCAAGACCGAGCGCCTCGGCAGCCTCTTCGCCCTCCGCGGCAAGGAGCGCATGCCCGTCGAGCAGGTGATCACCGGCGACATCCTCGCGGTGGCCAAGCTCAAGGAGACCCACACCGGCGACACCCTCACCGACCCGAAGGAGCCGGTGGTCCTCGACGGCGTGCACTACCCGCCGCCGATGATGTCCTACGTGGTCAAGCCCGCCGGCAAGGGCGACGAGGACAAGATCAAGATCGGCCTCGAGCGCCTCCTCGAGGAAGACCCCACCCTGTCGGTCACCTTCGAGGACCTCACCCACCAGATGGTCCTCAACGGCATGGGGCAGGCCCACCTCGACATGGCCATCGAGCGCATGAAGCGCAAGTACAAGGTCCACGTCACCACCGAGCTGCCGCCGGTGCCCTACCGCGAGACCCTCCGCAAGCGCGTCGACCACGTCGAGGGCAAGCACAAGAAGCAGACCGGCGGCGCCGGGCAGTTCGGCGTCTGCTACATCAACGTGATCCCGCTGCCGCGCAACCAGGGCTTCGAGTTCGTCGACATGATCGTCGGCGGCGCCATCCCCCGGCAGTTCATCCCCTCGGTCGAGAAGGGGATCGTCAACCGCATGAAGAGCGGTTTCCTCGCCGGCTACCCCATCGTCGACATCCGCATCGAGCTGGTGGACGGCAAGTACCACCCGGTCGACTCCAAGGACGTCGCCTTCCAGCTCGCCGGCTCCAAGGGCCTCAAGGCGGCCTTCGAGAAGGGCGGCACCGTGCTCCTCGAGCCGGTGATGGAGATGGAGATCGTCGTCCCCACCGACGTGATGGGCGACGTCATGGGCGACATCACCTCCCGCCGCGGCCGGGTGCAGGGCATGGAGCCCCGCGGCAAGAACACCGTGATCAAGGCGATGTGCCCGCTGGCCGAGGTGCAGCGCTACGCCCCCGACCTGCGCGGCATGACCGGCGGCAAGGGCTCCTTCACCATGGTCCTCGCCGGCTACGAGGAGCTGCCGCCCAACCTCGTCGACAAGGTGGTGGCCGCCTCGCCCTTCAAGAAGGACGACGACGAGGACTGAGCCCCGTCCCTCGAACCGCGGCGCCCCCGGGCCCCCGGGGGCGCCCGTGCGTTCGGGGATAGGATCGCGGCGGCACCCGTCTCCAGGAGGTCCCGGTGGCCAGCGGCATCCCCTTCGCGAAGCTCGGCATCCCCCTCCAGCTCGAGGCGCGCCTGGCCCCCGACGCGCCCCGCGGGCCGAAGCTCGCGCTGGCGCGGGCGCTGGTGCCCATGGACGCGGTGGCCCAGCTCGGCGTGCTCTACGCGCTCACCGCCGACCCGGACCCCGAGGTGGCCGAGGCGGCGCGCAGGAGCCTGGTCGCGCTTCCCACGAAGCAGGTGATCGGCGCGATCTCGCACCGCACCCACCCGAAGATCCTCGAGTTCCTCGCCGAGTTCCGCGAGCCCGACCGGGCGCTGGACGAGCGCATCGCCACCCTGCGCGCCGCCAACGACCGCACGGTGCGCCTCATCGCCCGCCGGGCCGACAAGGACCTCTGCGAGCAGCTCTCGCGCAACCACGAGCGCCTGCTCATGGTGCCGGAGCTGTACCTCGACCTGCGGGGCAACCCGAACTGCGACCCCAACGACCTGGCGCGGGCCGAGTCCTTTCTTCGCATGCACAAGCAGCTCCCCGAGGTCCCCGACGAGCCCGCCGCCGCCCCGCCCAGGCCCGACGCGGCGGCCATCGACCTCGAGGCCGAGGTCATGGCGGCGATCACCGGGCAGCAGTCGCCGGCGCTCCTCGCCCAGCAGGCCGAAAAGCTCGAGATGTTCGACGTGGACGCCGACGACGGGGCCGACCCCGACCTCGGCATGTTCAGCTTCGACTTCAAGGACGACAGCGACGAGTTCGACTGGGACCTCACCGCCGACCGGGAGGCCGAGGGCGAGGAGAAGCACGAGCTGAAGCGGTCCATCGAGCAGAAGATCGCCGAGATGTCCGTCGGCCAGAAGATCAAGCTCGCCTACCTCGGCAACAAGGAGGTGCGGGCGGTGCTGATTCGGGACAACAACAAGGTCGTCGCCTCGGCGGTGGTGCGCTCCGGGCGCCTGACCGACCAGGAGGTCGCGAGCTACGCGGGAAACAAGAACCTCGACAACGAGGTGCTGCGCGAGATCGCCTCCAACGGCGAGTGGCTCCGCAAGTACCCGGTGAAGGTCGCGCTGGTCAACAACCCCAAGACCCCGGTGAGCGTGGCGGTGAGCCTCGTCGGCACCCTCCAGAAGAAGGACCTCATGGCGCTGACCCGCAACCGCAACGTGCCCTCGGTGGTCACCCAGGCCGCCAACCGGCTCTACAAGCAGAAGTACAAGCGGTAGGGGGCGGCTGGAACCGCCGGCGCCGGCGGGGTAGTGGTAGGATTCGCCAGGATGGCCCGCCTCGGGCCGGTCGAGGTGCCTCATCCGACGGGAAGCGCGAACCGACGACGCGGCGCGAGCGGGGCGCGGGGGCACCTGGCGG
>WGAH01000031.1 GCA_015489145.1 Deltaproteobacteria bacterium | reverse complement strand
CCGAAGGACGATCCACCAGCCGAGCGGGGCCACCACCCGCAACACCTCGGCCCGGGACAGGGGGCGCGGCGCCCCGGCGGCGCTGCGAATGCGCCGCCAGGTGCCGATGAGCATCTCGACCAGCTCGTGGTAGAGCAGGACGCGCTGGTCGAGATGCTCATCGGCACCTGGCGGCGCATTCGCAGCGCCGCCGGGGCGCCGCGCCCCCTGTCCCGGGCCGAGGTGCTGCGGGTGGTGGCCCCGCTCGGCTGGTGGATCGTCCTTCGGGGCGGCGGGGCCGTGTCCGAGGCGGAGCTGCTCGCCGAGCTGGCCCGCCTGGAACGCCGCCGGGAGCCCGACCCGGAACTCGCCCGCCGCGCCGCCCGGGAGCGCCTCGCCCAGCTCGAGGACGACACCGCCCTCGTCCGCACCGACGGCGGCTGGCGCTTCACCCACCCGACCCTCGCCGAGTTCCTCGCCGCCCGGGCCGCCCTGCAGGATCCCGCCTGCCTCGACGCCCTGTGCCGGGACCCCTTCTGGCCCGGCTGGTCGCAGGTGCTCCCCTTCGCCCTGGCGCTCGCCACCGACGTCCACGTCCGCGACGAGGTGAGCGCCCGCCTCGTCGAGGCCCTGCTGCGGCGCTCGCGCAAGCGGGGGCGCTACGACGCCCGCTTCCCCACCACCCTGGCCCGCGCCCTGCGCGAGACCCGCGCCCTGCCCGCCACCGCCGAGCGCCGCCTCGCCGGCCGGGCCCTGGAGATCACCTACGCCCGCCGCCTCGGCCCCCGCGCGAGCCTCGACGCCCAGCGGGCCGCCCTCGCCATCGCCGAGCTGCGCCGCCCGGGGGTGCGCCTGGCCCTCCGGGACTGGTTCTGCCCGCCGCGCCGCGCCATCCTGTGGACCCACCTCGTCCGGGGGGCGGGCTCGCCGCCCGTGACCGTCCCCTGGCTGTTCCAGCCGACGAGCCGGCTGCCGGAGGCGCTGGCGGCCCAGGGCCTCGACGCGCGGCCCCTCCTCGACGCCTGGCTCGCCCACGAGGAGCCCCGCGTGCGGCTCCTCGGGTGGATCTCCATCCTGCGCGCGCGGGGGCGGTTGCGGGGCGCCTCCCTCGGGGAGCTGGAGGCGGCCCTCGCGCCCCTCGACCCCGGCGCCGCCGGCATCGTGGCGATGCGCCCCGCCCTCCGGCGCGCGCCGCCCCCGTCGCCCTCCGTGCGCGGGCGGGTGCTCGCCGACCTGCCCCCGCCGCTTCAGTCCGCCGGGTCGTCGAGGTCGTCGTAGGCCGGGCGGCGGGCGCGGGGGCCGAAGAAGCGGAGCTGGAAGCCGACGCGCACGCCGGCGCCGAGGCCGGAAAAGGCGGGGGGCAGGGTCATGTCGTCGATGGCCCCGGCGCCCTCGTGGGACTCGGCGCTCGCCTCGCCGGCGACCACCGCCTGCACGGGCAGGTGCAGGTAGAGGTCCATGCGCTCGGCCACCCGGGCCTCGCCGCCGAGGACCAGGCCGGCGGTCCAGAGGGTCGGGGCGTCGAAACGCGGCAGCTCGTCGGGGGGCAGGACGTGGTCGTCCACGGCGGTGCCGCGCCACCAGCCCGCGCGCAGTCCGAGCACCGGCCGCAGGCTCGCCGTCGGCCAGGGGACCCAGAGCACCTGGGGCCCCGCGAAGACGTTGGTGTTGCCGAACTCCTCGGGCTCGGTGGCGTTGCTCGGAAGCCCCTCGGTGCTCGCGTGGACCTGCACCGAGTAGCGCCCCCGGGCCACGCCGGCGTAGACGCCCACCTCGAGGTCGGGCCGGAGGCCCCAGGCGAGCTGCCCGCCCACGGCGACGCCGGTGCCGTCCTGCACCGCCTGCCAGGTCCAGCTCTCGACCACCGAGAAGTCGTCGGCGTCGCGCACCATGCGCCCGTAGTAGCGGCCGTCCACCGGCGCCCGGCCGACGCCGAGGAAGGGCCGCGCGAGGAGCTGCGCCCGCCGCCCCCGGGCCCGCCGGCGCCACTCGACCAGCGACAGGCCGGAGTTGCGGTAGCGCAGGTACTCGCCCGGCGTCATGTCGAGGCGCTCCCAGGGCTTCGCCGCGTCGGTGCGGCCCTCCTTCACGAGCTGCTCCACGGTGAAGCGCGGGCGTTCCACCGCGCGCCCCTCGCGGCGCGAGAGCGTGGAGGCATCGCCGATCTCGGCGACGAGGCGGTCGAGTTCCCGCGCCTGGGCGGCCTTCTCGCCGGCATCCCCGCCCGCCGGCTCGGCGGAGGCGCGAATGTCGCGGGCCCGGCCGAGGTCCTGCTCGGCCACCGCCACCAGCACCCGGCGCACCCCCTCGGCGAAAGCCGCGTCGCCGCCGGTGGCGAGGGCGGCGGTAAACGCGACGCGCTCCTCGGCCTCCCGGACGTCGACCACGTGCAGCTCGACGGAGGCGCCGGCCTCGGTGGTCGTCACGCTGCCGGCGAGGGCGTAGTCGGCGCCGGCGGCCTCGGCCATGACGTAGGCGCAGCCGACGAACTGGTCGGGCGGGCAGCTCGCGGCGTAGATCGGCGCCGGGGTGTCGCCGACGAAGCCGAGCCCGTCGATGCCGAGCGCCCGCAGGTCCGGCGCGGCGTCGAGCTCGCTGACCAGGAAGGTGGGGAGCATCGCCGCCAGCGAGGCCGCGGGCCCCGAGCGGGCCTGGAAGGGGGCGACGAAGACCAGCGGCCCCCGGTCGAGGGCGAGGGGGTCGTCGCCGGCGCGGGCCGAGGCGGCGGGCGGGAGGCCGGCCGGCAGGGCGAGGGCGAGGGTGAAGACGAGGGAAGGCAACCGTCGCATCGCGCGGACGATAGCACCCGCCCCCCGGCGAGGGCGGCGAAGCCTCAGG
>WGAH01000030.1 GCA_015489145.1 Deltaproteobacteria bacterium | reverse complement strand
GCGGTGAGGGGGCGGGGCTCGGAGGAGGCGATGCGGCGGAGGTTGGCCTGCACCCGCGCGGGCAGGAAGCGCACGTTGGGGTCGCGGGCGAGGTCGGCGATCTCGCGCAGGATCGCCACCCGGGAGTCCTGGTCGACGGGGAGCACGGTGTAGAGGTCGAGCACCCGGCCGATCTCGGGCAGCTCGCCGGCGGCCATCGCCGCGGTGAGGCGGGTGTGGGCCTCGGCGAGGCTCTCGGCGTCGGGGAAGCTGACGACGACCGGGGCGAAGCTGTCCTGCACGACGGCGCGCTGGTCGGCGTCGAGCTCGTCGTAGGCCAGGCCGTCGCGGCGCAGCTCGGAGAGGTCGTACTCGAAGCCGATGCGCGGGACGACGAAGGCCGCCGCCACGGTGACCAGCACCACCAGCAGCAGGCCCACCGCCGCCAGCGGGTAGGTGGGCGGCCGCCGGCGCTCGGGCAGGTCGAGGCGGCGCAGGGGGATGGCCCGGGGCTGGCGCTCGCGCCAGAGGATGAGCAGGGGCAGCACCACCACCACCGCCGCCAGGCACAGCACGACGCCGCCGGCGAGGATCGTGCCGAGCTGGCGGAAGCCGGCGAAGCCCGCGACCCACAGGGCGGCGAAGCCCCCCGACGAGGTGAGGGCCGCCGTCAGGCAGGGGGGCCCGGCGCGGTCCCAGGCGCGCACGACGGCCTCGCGCAGGTCGTCGGCGTGGACGCGCTCCTCGCGGTAGCGGCTGTAGAGGTGGATGCCGAAGTCGACCCCCAGGCCGATGAGCACCGCCCAGGAAAAGGACGTGAAGGTGTTGATCGTGCCCACCGTGACCCCGGCCCAGCCGGCGGTGAGCACCGCGCCGACGGCCAGCGGCACCAGGAGGAGCAGCAGGGCCCGGGGGTCGCGGTAGGCCCCGCCGAGCAGCAGCACCACGAGGGCGATGGAGACGGCGCCCGTCCAGCGCAGGTCGTGGATGATCCCCTCGAGATCCTCGACGGCGTGGCGGTAGGCCCCGCCGATCCACACGACGCGAAGCCCGCGATCGGCGGCGGGCACCTCCGCGAGCAGCGCGTGGACCTTCGCCATGAAGGGCCGGGCGAAGGCGGGCTGGTAGGCGCTGCCCACCGGGCGGACGACGAGGCGGGCGATGCCGTCGTCGCGGTCGAGGACGGCGGTGGACCGCCTGCCGCGGAGGCGCTCGGTCAGCGGGCCGAGGTCGAGGAGGCGGCCGGCGACGAAGGGGTTGGCCGCCGCCGGCCCCAGGGAGAGGGCGCCCCGGATGCGGTCGCGCATCGTGCGCAGGTCGTCGGGGGCGAGCTGCATGAGCCCGATGCGCCAGGCGAGGTCCGGGTCGAGGTCGTAGAGGGCGTAGTCCACCTCGGGCCAGCTCTCGAAGCGGCGCACCAGCTCGTGCATGTAGTCGGCCATCGCCTGCTGCTGGGCCTCGCGCCCGGCGTCGTCGGCGGCGGGGGCGACGGGCTTGACCGCGATGACGAGCAGGTTGGCGCCGCCCTCCTCCCGGTTGAGCTGCTGGATCGCCCGGGTGGTCGGGTCGTCGGGGGGCAGCAGCTCGAGGATGTCGGGGTTGACGTGCAGGCGCAGGGCCAGCAGCGCCGACAGCGCCACCACGGCGGCGACCACCCACGCCCACAGGCGCGGCCGCGCCATCACCGCGGCGGCCACCTTCCCGAAGAAGCCCGGTGTCCGGTCGTTCAGCGCATCACCACCCGGGGCCGCCGCCCCTCGCGAGTCGCGGGCCCCTAACCGGCGCGGCGGGCGGCGCCCCACCCCGCGCCGCTCCCGCGCGGCAAGCCGCCTGGAGATCCGCCTGAAGATCCCGGACCGCCGATCCGATCCCCCGAGCGCCGCGCGGAACCGGATGAACGCGCAGCCGATCCGCCGGTGGCGCCCCAGCGCGTATCAAAACACACACGATCGTATGTGTTTTCATACAATCGAGCGCCGGGCGACGCTCGAAAAGCCCCTTCCCTCCGTCGGCGTCCCCCTGGCACGCCCCGTGCATGGACACCCGCCGTCCACCGAGCAGGCCCACGCACCAGGAGGGAGTTCCATGACCGCCACCGCCCCGCATCTCCAGCGCGCCCCGAAGCTGTCCAACCCCGTCGACACCGACCGGCAGCAGCTCATCCTCGACTACTACCCGCTGGTCCGCACCATCGCCGGGCGCATGGCCCGCCGGCTCCCCCCCTCGGTGGACGTCGACGAGCTGATCAACGTGGGCGTCCTCGGGCTCATCGACGCGATCGACCGCTTCGACCCCGAGCGCGGCGTGCCCTTCAAGAGCTACGCCGAGATCCGCATCCAGGGCGCGATGTTCGACGCGCTGCGCGGCGACGACTGGGTGCCCCGCAGCGTGCGGCGCAAGTACAACCGCATCGACCAGGCCCGGCGGGACCTCGTGCAGGAGCTCGGCCGCAACCCCACCCGCGAGGAGCTGGCCGACCGCCTCGGCACCTCGGTCGAGGAGTACGAGGCCCTCGCCAGGGACGCCCGCATCAACAAGCTCGTCAGCCTCGACGTGCCCGTGACCGACGAGGGCACCACCCCCCTCGTCGAGCGCCTCACCCGGAGCGACGCCGAGTCGGTCGAGGACCGGCTGTGCCA
Organism: Deltaproteobacteria bacterium; assembly: GCA_015489145.1. Taxonomy (GTDB): domain Bacteria; phylum Myxococcota_A; class UBA796; order UBA796; family UBA2385; genus S143-5. Next base: position 3,236 of record WGAH01000030.1, on the reverse strand, counting down.
CGCCGAGCTGAAGGAGGAGGTGCTGCACGCGGTGGGCAACCTGCCCGAAAAGGAGCGCATCGCCGTCACCCTCTACTACATGCAGGGCATGACCCTGCGCGAGATCGGGGCGCTCCTCGGCGTCACCGAGTCCCGCGCCTGCCAGCTCCGGGGCCAGGGCATCAAGCGGCTCAAGTTCCGCCTTCGCCACGCCGTTCCCTGACACGCCACACGGCACGGGTTGCGGCAATCGGGCGGCCGAGGAGCCCCCGAACATGACCCAGCCAATTCCGGCACGTTTCGCGATGCCCACCCGGGCGCCCCGGGATCCGGAGGAACGACGCGGCTACATCGAGGAACTCAAGCGCGCCTGGGCGGCGGGCCGCCTCCGCGTGAGCTTCGCCGGGCGCCCCCTGCCGGAGCAGCTCCTCGACGCCGTCCTCGACGACCTGGCCCCACCGCGCGCCTGAGCGGTTCCGAGACGTATCCCCGATCATACGGCGCCGCTTCCTCCGGGAGGCGGCGCCTTTTCGCAGGCCGCGAGGCGGGCGACCGCCGGGAGGCCGCGGCGTGATACGCCGGGACGGGGACCCTCGCGCGGAGGCGGCCCGGCGATGACGATGAACTGGTAGCGATGAACGGGTGACGATGAACTGGAAGGAGTTCAACCGGCGCTTCGACCCCTACCGGACGCTCGACGCCCGAGAGGTGGGTCGGCTCTACGCCGAGCGGCAGGGCATCGCGCCGTGGCGGCGGCTCCTCGACGACATCGCCACCGCCCCCGAACCCGGCCACGTGCGGGCGCTCCTCGTCGGCAGCCGGGGCAGCGGCAAGACCACCGAGCTGAAGCGCCTCCAGGCGGCCCTCGGCGAGGACGCCGGCGACTTCCTGCCCATCTACGTGGACTTCGCGCCGGCCCTGCCCCAGGACGCCGGCACCCTGCCGATCCTCGCGGTCATCGCCGCGGCGGTGCGGGCGGTGGCCGACGACTGGAAGGCCCCGCCGGCGAAGGACGACCCCCTCGCCCGGGCGCTCCAGGCCTTCGGCGTCGCCGCCGACTGGCTGCCCCTGGCCGTGAACGCCGCCGGCGCCATCGCGTCCTGGCTGGCCCTGGGCGGCGAACCCACCGCCCTGACCACCCTGCCCTGGACCGAGCTGAGCCGGCTGGCCGCCGCCGCCCGCACCGCCCTGGGCGCGCGCCTCACCGACGCCGGGCGCCCGCGGGCCGAGGCCCTGGTCGCCGCCACCCAGGCCGAGATCGCGCGCCTCGGCGCGGCGGCGGGTCGCCAGCCGGTGCTGCTGGTCGACGGCCTCGACAAGCGCCCCGACATGGCCTCCGTCGAGCGGGGCATCGCCGACGCCGACCTGCTGCTCGGCCTCGGCCTGCCGCTGGTGCTCACGGGGCCGGTGCAGCTCCGCCTGGAGCCCGCCTTCGCCGGCCTGACGATGCCCGGCTCCTTCCAGCCCCTCACCCTCGCCAACCTGCCGGTGGTGCACCGGGCGGCCGACACCGGCGAGGTCGGCCCCCACGAGCCGGGCATCGGCGTCCTCCTCGACCTGTACCGCCGGCGTCTGCGCGCCGATCCGCCCCTGCCCGACCTCCTCGCCGAAGACGACCTGCGGCGCCTCGCCCGCGCCTCCTCCGGGGTCGTGCGCGAGTTCCTGCTGCTCCTCAAGCTCGCCGGCCAGGCCTCGCGCCTCGCCGGCCACGCCCGCATCGAGGCCGGCGACGTCGACCAGGCGATGCGCGAGCGCCGGCACGACCTCCAGGCCTCCCTCGACAGCGAGAGCTGGGCCGTGCTGGCGCGGGTCCTTCGCAGCCGCCGCCTTCCCGCCGGGGAGACGGCCAGCGAGCTGCTGCTCGCCAACGTGATCGCCTGCTACCCGAACCGCGACGTGTGGTTCCGGCCCCACGAGCTGCTCGTGCCCTCGGTGGCGGGCGAGGCGGGCGGCACGCGGGCGCCGACGGCATGAACGTCGCCGATCCCGAGGCCGCCCTGCGGGCGCTGCGCGAGGCCGCCGAGGCGTGGGGCGGCTCGCGACCGGCCTTCCTGCACCTCGCCGTGCCCCCGGGGCAGCGCGCGGCGGTGCTGCGCCGGCTGGAGGCGCGGCCGGAATTCCGGGTGGTGGACGTGCGCCCCTCGCCGGAACTCGCCGCCGAGCTCGGCGAGCTCAACCGCGCCCGGGACGTGCTGCCCCCGGAGCCCCCGGCGCTGCTCTTCGTGACGGCCAGCGGCGAGGAGGCGCGGTGGCTCCGGCGGCACGCCCTCGACCTGGCCACCGCCTTCGACCTCCGGGTGGAGCTTCGGCCCCGCGCCCCGGGGGGGTGGGCGGAGCAGCGCGCCCGCCTCGCCGAGGCGATGCGCGCGCGCCACGGCGCGCTCGACCTGACGGGGCTGCTGCCCGGGGCGACCGAGGTGGTGCGCCTGTCCCTGGACGAGGGCTTCATGCCCTCGGCGGCCACCTTCCAGCCGGCGGAGCCGGGTCCCGGGGGCGAGGCGCGGCCGCTCCTGCTCCTCGCCCCGCCGGGAAAGGGCAAGACCACCGCCCTGCGGGCCCGCGCCGCCCGGCAGGCGGACCCCGAAGGGCGGCTCGTGCTGTTCGCCCCCCTCGCCGGCTGGGCGGTGGCGAGCCGCGACCGCCTGCGCCCCCTCCTCGACCACCTCGAGCGCGTCGCGGCGGCGGCCCTCGGCGAGCCCGACGCCCGCGTGCCCCTGGGCGAGCACCTGGACGAAACCGCGCTGCTCCTCGACGGCCTCGACGAGGTGCCCGACCGCGAGCCGCGCCGCCGCCTGCTTCGCGAGGCCCGGGCCCTGGCCCGGCGCGGCGCGCGGGTGCTGGTGAGCGGTCGCGACCACGTCGTCACCGACCTGCCGGCCGGCGACCTCGAGGGCTGGCGCACCGCCCGGCTCGGCGACCCGGAACCGGCCGACATCCGCCGCTTCGTCACCGCCGTCTTCCGCGGCCGCCGCGGCGAGGAGGCCGAGGCGCGGGCGCGGGCCCTGCTCGACCGCCTCGCCGCGGAGCCCGACCTCGGGGCCTTCGCGCGCACGCCGCTGCTCCTCGCCTTCCTCGTGGTGCTCGCCGACAGCGGGCGCGCCCTGCCCGACCAGCGCGTCCTGCTCTACCACGAGCTGGTCGAGATGCTCATCGGCACCTGGCGGCGCATTCGCAGCGCCGCCGGGGCGCCGCGCCCCCTGTCCCGGGCCGAGGTGTTGCGGGTGGTGGCCCCGCTCGGCTGGTGGATCGTCCTTCGG
>WGAH01000029.1 GCA_015489145.1 Deltaproteobacteria bacterium | reverse complement strand
CCCGCGGCCCTCCCTCCGCCAGGCGACCGAAGCGGCCGGCCTTCCCTGGCCGCCCCCCGACTTCTGGATCGGCGTGGACAAGTCCGAGCGCACCCTCGTCGCCTGGTCCGGCGCGCTGCCCCTCAAGACCTGGCCCGTGGGGCTCGGGGAACCGGCGGGCGACAAGCGGCGCCAGGGCGACCGGCGCACCCCCGACGGCACCTTCCACGTCGTGACGCGCAACGCCCGCAGCCGCTTCCACCGCTTCCTCGGCCTCGACTACCCCCGTCCCGAGGACGCGGACCGGGGGCTGCGGGCCGGCTGGATCACCCGCGAGGAGGCCGAGGCGATTCGCGCCGCCGCCGCCCGGGGGGCGCGTCCCCCGTGGAACACGGCCCTCGGCGGCGCCATCGGCATTCACGGCGGCGGGAGCGCGACCGACTGGACGCTCGGCTGCATCGCCCTCGACGACGCCGCCCTCGACGAGCTCTGGCCGGCCGCCCGCCTGGGCACCCCGGTGGTGATCACGGAGTAGCGGGCGCTGCCTCGTCGTCGGCGAGCAGCCGGGTGTGGAAGGTGGCCTGGGCGAGGCGCGCGCCGTCGGCGTCCACCGCCTCGACCGTCCACGCGAGGTTGGCCCCGTCGGGCAGCCCCGCGAGCGCGTCGGCGGGAACGACCCACTCGGGCTTCGCGAGGCCGGATGCCCGGGCGACGACGGCGAGATCGGGGCCGACCACCGTGATCTCGTAGGTGGCACCGGGCACGGCGGACCAGGCCAGCGCGAAGCCGTCCCGGGGCAGGGCGTCCGGCGTGCGGGCGCTCAGCGCGGCCTCCTGCGCCGAGCGGTACACCGGGGCGTGCTCCGGCAGGCCCACGCGCACGCTCACCAGCGCCAGGGCCGCCGCCAGGAGCGCGGCCCCCGCCACCGCCCAGGCGCCCCGCCGGCCGAGCAGGGAGACGACCTCGCCGTCGCCGCCACCGCCGCCGCGCGCCGCCTCGACGGGCGCGGCCACCTCGCGGGCGAGCCCCCAGCTCGTCGAGCACCAGGCGCAGCCGCGCACGTGGTCGAGGAGGCGCGCCAGCTCGTCGGGCGGCAGCTCCCCGGTGGCTCCGGCGAAGATGCGCTCGTTCGGCGGGCAGTTCGGCCCGGGCCCGTCGCCGGGGCCGAGACTCGCCAGTCGTCCGCGCAGTTCCTCGGTCATGCCTTCCTCACGAACCCGGGGCGAATCCTCGGGCCGACAGGCAGCCGCGCAGGGCCTTCATGGCCCGGTAGACGAGGTTCTCGGCTGACTTGCGCCCGACGCGCAGCAGCTCGGCCACCTCGGGCACCGTGTGGCCGAGGAGGTGGAGCTGCACGGCGGAGCGCCGGGGCTCGGGCAGGGCCTCCACGCAGCCGCGAATCGCCGCCGTCACCTGTCCGTCTCGCGCCCGCGCCTCCGGCGACAGGGAGGCGGGCGCCACCGGGTCGACCGCGTTCTCGCTCTCGGCGAGGAGCTCGGCCTGCCGGACGCGCCGCCGCCGGATCTCGTCCACGATGACGCTGTGGATCGTCTGCTGGATGTAGCGGGCGTTGACCGAGCCGCCGCGGGCCAGTCGCCGGAAGACGCGGATCATCACGTCCTGCTCGAGGTCCTCGACATCGCCCGCCAGGGCGCGCGGCGCCGCCCAGGCCACGCCCCGCCGGACGCGGGCGCGGATCTCGTCGATCCGGCTCGCGTCGAGCGTCAGCTCGGCGGGAATGCCCCCACCGTTCACGCTCGCCCCTTCGCTCGGGCGAGCGCCGCCTGGGTTGGTGGACCGCATGGCCTGCCAACCTGCCCCACGCGCCCCGTCTTGTCAACGCGAGGCCCGCCGTCCCGAATCGCCTCGCCGCCGGCCACCGTCCACCCTGGTCGGGCGGCTCCCATGAACACTCCGGGCCTACTCAACGCGGGCGGCGCGAAAAGCCCTCCCGCGGAGGCGGAAAAGACCGGCCAGGAGGAGGAGGAACGCCCCGGACAGGCCGGAGATCCCGAGCGGATTCACACCCGCCCGCGCCGGCAGGGGCCGGGCGGCCCCGTCCCCGTAGACCGTGGGCGCCGCCCAGGCTTCCAGCGGCCGCCCCTCGGCGCGCAGGTGGCTCGCGGCGTCCCGCGCCGCGGCGGCGACGGTGCTTCCCTCGCCCAGCCGCTCGTAGAAGGCGGCGAACCACGCCGCCGCGTCCCGGTCGCGCACCGCCCAGGAGGTGGCGACCACCGCCCGGGCGCCGGCCTCCAGGAAGGCGCGCACCAGCCCGAAGGTGCCCTCGCCCACCCGGGGGAGGCCGGTCGCCGTGGCGCACCCGCTCAGCACCACGACCTGCCCGTGCAGGGGCAGGGCCCGGATCTCGCTGACCTGCAGGCGCCCGTCGCGGGTCCCCGGGGCGAACAGCAGGGCCGTGCGATCCGGCCGGGTGGTCTCGATGGCGGTGTGCGTGCCGAGGTGCAGCACGGCGAGGCGGGACCAGTCGGCCCCGACGACGCGGTCTTCGGTGGCGAGGGCGCCGGACAGGGGCTCGCAGCGGTCGCCCTGCCCGCAGGCCACCCGCGCCTCGCGCCGCGCCGCCGGGAGGCGGGGCCAGGCCGCCCCGGCGCCGGGCAGGGTGGGATCGGCGAGGGCGAGGACCCCGGCGCCGGCCGGCGGGCCCGTTCGCCGGCGCGCCAGCCAGGTGCTCGCCGAGGCCGCCTGGCTGGTGGCCAGCTCGGGCCGGCCGGCCGCCGCGAGGAGCGCCGGGAAGGAGAGCCGCGCGGCGGGCTGGTCCACGACGAGGGCCACCCGCGAGATGCCGGCCGGCAGGGCGTCGAGCCAGGGGCGCACCAGGGCATCGACCAGGGCCGGCGTCAGCGCCGACTCGGAGCCGTCCCGGGCGCCGACGAGCCCGATCCAGGCGTCCACCGCCGCCTGGGCGTCCTCCATCGGCGGCAGGTCCACGGCGCGCATCCCCTCCCGCGTGATCACCAGCGCCCAGGCCGGCGTGCGCCAGTCGGGGTGGAGCCAGTTGAGGGTGGGATCGCCGTGGGCGAGCTGGATCGCCACCAGCGCCTCGTCGGGGGCCAGGGCGCGGCGCACCTCGTCGGGCGCCACGGGCCGCACCCGGGGATCCGCGGCGGCGGCGAGGGCCTCGCGGGCGGCCAGCTCCTCCAGCTCGAGGGCGGGAAGCGCGTTCTCGTCGCGCCCCTCGTCCGCGACCTGGCCGGCCTCGTTCAGGCGGCGCAGCGCCTCCGCGTGGCGGGCGCGCAGGGCCTCGGGCACCGCGATGTGGGCCCGGGCCATCGCCTCCAGCAGCGTGTTGGCGCGCAGGCGCTCCAGGGTGGCGAAGGCGCCGGCCAGGTCGCCGGCCGCCTTCTCGCGCCCGGCGAGGTCGTAGTAGGGCATCGCCCAGGCCGAGGCGATCCAGGCCTGGGAGTCCGGGTCGAGCTGGACGTCGCGAATCTGCTCGATGGCGTCGAGCACGCCGGCCTCGGCGGCGCGGGCCTCGGCCTCCCGGCCCTCGCGGCCGAGCAGCCAGGCCAGGGCGAAGCCGGCCAGCGGCCGCGACGGGTTCGTCGGGTCCGCCGCCTCGGCCAGGCGCAGCGCCTCGCGGGCCAGGGCGAGGCCGGCCTCCGGGTCCTCCTCGTAGCGGAGGAGCGCCAGGGCGGCGACGTACTGCGCCTGGTCCTCCTGCGCGCCGAGGGCGCCAAAGCCCTCGACTCCCCGCTCGAGCCAGGTCCCGCCCTCGCGCCCCAGGGCCTCGCCGAGGGTGCAGGCCGCGCCCGCCTCGGTGTAGCGGTTGCCGGCGGACCGGGCGAGCTCGAAGGCATCCCGGGCCAGCGCCGCCGGGCCCGGCGGTCGGCTCGCGAGCAGGGGGTCGCCCATCGCCGCCACCGCCTCGTTGAGCCGGGCGGTGGCGGCGACGTAGCGGTCGCCGTGATCGCGGGCCAGCGCGTAGACCCGGTGCGCCGCCAGCATCGACTCCCGCTGGAGGCCCAGCTCGTTGGCCGCCGCGCTGTGGACGTGGTGGACGACGATCCGGAGCTGGTAGGGGTCGTCGGGGTGGAGCTGGGGTTCGAGGGCGAGCACCTCGGCGAGGGCGAGCTGCGGCGAGCCCGCCCACACGAGCTGCCGCGCCCGCTGGGCCTTCACCGACAGCCGGGTGGCGCGGTCGGTGCCCCCGGCCAGCGCCTCCGCCTCGTCGAGCACGGCGAACAGCTCGTCGTAGCGCTCCCCGTAGGACAGCCAGGTGCTCAGGCCGAGGCGGGCGTAGACCCCGCCGAGGGCGTCGCCCTCCTCGTCGAAGCGCGCCATCACCCGCCGGTAGCGCGCCTCGGTGTCGGGCTCGTCGCGGTCGCTGGCGATGTGGGCCCGCGACAGCTCCGCCCAGGCCCCGTGTGGGTCGGCCGCGTGGGCGTCCAGCCGTCGCACCGCCTCGTCCCAGTCGGCGCCGGTGCGGGCGGCCATGTAGTAGCAGCGAAAGGAGGCGCGGGCGCTCGCCGAGGCGTGGAGGTCGATGGCGGCGTCGCAGGCGTCGAGGCGCGGGTGGTCGGCGGCGCGGGTTCCGCCGGAGGCGAGCAGCCCCAGCGCCGCCAGGCTGGCGCGGAGGCGGCCCCGGGGGCGGGCCACCCTACCGCCCCGCCGGGGCGAAGGGAAGGTCGCTCGTGGTGGCCGCCACCGTCCGGTCGCCGGCCCGCACCTCGACGGCCAGCCCGGGCTCCCAGGCCGCCTTGCGGAGCATCGCCAGGGCGAGCGCCCGGCCGTCGATGCGCGCGGCGGATCGCGTGCTGCCGACGACCTCGCCGTCGAGGATCACCTCGGCGCCGCGCGGCGGCAGGGCGTCCTCCGCCAGGACGAGCCCGCCGAGCCGCTTCTGGAGGCCGCCCCGGCGCTCCAGGCGGTTGATCGTCTCCTGCCCGACGTAGCAGCCCTTGGTGAAGCTCACGAGTTCGCGCTCCAGGCGCAGCTCGTGGACGAGGGTGATCGCGTCGCCGTCCTCGGGCCAGCGGGGGATGCCCGCCGCCACCCGCAGGGCTTCGAGGGCCTCGATGCCCGCCGGGGTGGCGCCGGCGCCCCGCAGGGCGTCCCAGGTGGGCTCGAGGGCGTCGGCCGGAAGCCAGAGGTCGAAGCCGCCGAGCCCGGTGCGGTCGCGGCGCAGCACCCGGATGCCGGGCCCCTCGGCGGCGGGCACCGTCGCCAGCTCGCCTTCGGGCACCGGCAGCCCGAGGCGCCCGAGCACCGCCGCCGCCTCGGGGCCCTGCACGCTGAGCAGCCACGGGCCGTCCTCGTCGGCCTCCAGCTCGATGTCGTCGAGCATGAGGAACATGCGGTAGCGCTCCTCGAAGGCTTCCGGGGTGATGCCCTCGAGGGCGACGAGCACCCGCCCGGGAGCGTCCATCGCCACGTGCAGCAGGCCCTCCACCCGGCCCCGGTCGTCGCACATCGCCGCCCGGCCGCCGCGCCCCGGCCGCAGCTGCCGGAAGTCCTGGGTGAACATGCCGTTGACCCAGCGGGCGACCGCCTCGCCCGAAAGCGTGATCGCGCGCAGGTGGGCGAGGTCGAAGACGGCGGCGCCTCGACGCGCGGCGTCGATCTCGTCCTGGACCGCGCCGAAGCGGGCGACCAGCGTCCAGTCGCCGTAGACCTCGGTGTGGGCGTCGTGCTGGAGGTGGTTGGTGAACAGCGGCGTCTGCTTCATGGCTCCCTCGTCGGCGCCCTCCTATCCCCGCGACGCCGCGGCGCAGCCGGCGAAGGGCCTTCAGCCCTGGTCGGTGGAGGGGTCCTCGTCGCCCCAGTCGTCGGCGGGGATGATCGTGGCGCCGGGGCGCAGGGGCTCGCTGCGCCGCCCGTCCTGGCCCGCCGGCGGTTCGGCGGGAACCGGGGGTGGCGCGAAGGGCATGGCCGGCTCGGGAGCGGCCTGGGGCACGGGAGCGGCCTGG
>WGAH01000028.1 GCA_015489145.1 Deltaproteobacteria bacterium | reverse complement strand
CCCTGGCCCAGCGCTGGCACGTCCAGCCCCCCCTCGCCCCCCCCGCCGGCGCTACCCTGGGCGGGGAGGAGCCGTGAAGTCGGAAGGACGCCGCCGCCGCCCGCCGCGCCTCGACCCGGAGCTGCTCACCGGCGAGCTTCGCGAGGCGATGCGGCACCTCGACGAGCTGCTGCGCGACCTCGCCGGGGGGGAGGGCACCCCCGGCGCGAGGAACAGGGCGGGATCGAAGCCGGCGGGGGTGCCCCGGGTGCGGCCGCTCCTCGTGATCCTCTCGGCGCGGGCCGCGGGCCTGGACCCCCGCAAGGACGGCGCCGAGACGGAGCACGTCGCCGCCGCCGCCGAGCTGCTCCACCTCGCCCTGCTCGTCCACGACGCCGCCTTCGGCCGTCGCGGCGGGCGCCGCCGGCGGGTGGCGAAGCGCATCCTCGGCAGCGCCGTCGGCGTCCTCGGCGGCAGCCACCTCACCCTGCGGGCCCTGGAGCTCGCCCGGGTGGCCCCCGCCCCGGACATCATCGGCGACCTCCTCGACGCCATGCGCGAGATCGCCGACGGCCAGGCCCGGGCGCAGCGCGCCGCCGGGCACGTGCTGCGGCCCGAGGAGTTCGTCGAGATCGCCGACGGGCGCACCGGGGCCGTCTTCGCCTTCGCCTGCCGCTCCGGGGGGCGGCTGGCCGGGGCCGACCGCCGGGTGGTCCACGCGCTGGGCCGCTACGGGCGGCACACCGGCGTGGCCTGGCAGCTCGCCGAGGACCTCGCCGCCCTCGACCCGGACGCGCTCGTCGCCCGGGCGGCCGACGGGGCGCCGAGCTACGCCCTGGCGGTGGCGGCCGCCCGCGACCCGGCGGTCGACCCGACCTGGCGGGCCCTGCGCCGCCGACCGGAACCGGAGCTGGGCGCCGAGCTGGCCCGGCGCCTCGCCCGCAGCGGCGCCATCGACGAGGGGCGGCGGCGCTGCCTGGAGGAGGCCTGGCGCGCCCGCCGCAGCCTCGCCGAGCTGCCGGCGAGTTCCTACCGCGACACCCTCGACCGCATCGCGGCGGGCATCATGCGGTAGCGCCGAGGTCTTTCGCGTCGAAGTGGCGGAGAAGCAAAAAACCTGCATGGCGGTTTCGACCGTCCGACGGTTCGGGTAGCTTGGCACCATGTCCCCGTCGCCCCTCCCCGCTCGCGGTCGCGCCCTCCGGCCGGCCCTCCTGCTCTCCCTGCCGGTCGCGGCGGCCTGCCAGGAGCGCGAGGGGCCGTGCCCGGAGGTGTCCCCGGCCGCCGCGGGGCCGGCGGTCGTCCTGAGCTGGACCAGCGAGGAGCCGGCCACCAGCCGCGTGGAGTTCACCCTCGACGGCGAGGACGAGGCCATCGTCGCCCCCGGCAGCACGGAGCCCTCCACCTCCCACGAGGCGGTGATCATCGGCCCCGAGGCGGGCGAGCCCTTCCACTACGCCGCGATCACCGAGATCGACGGCAAGGACTACGTCTGCGAGGGCGACGCCGAGGGCGGCGAGCTGCCCGAGGGCATGCCCGAGCTGGCGATCACCCCGCCCGAGGGCGGCGTGGACGAGGGGCGCTGGCTCGTGGGCACGACGATGACCCAGCCCTCCACCCAGTTCATCGTCGACCGCGACGGCGGCCTGGTGTGGGCCCGGGTGCTCGACAGCGGCCTCATCGCCACGCAGATGGCGCTCCAGGACGGGCGGATCTACGGCTCGGTCTTCGGCGCCGACCGCTCCGACGACCAGGGGCAGCTCATGGTGCTCGACCTGGCCGGCGAGCAGGTCGACTCCATCCCCCTCACCTCCGGCCACCACAGCTTCGCCCGGCTCCCCGACGGGACGGTGGCCTACCTCGCCCTCGACGCCCGGGAGTGGACCGACCCCGACCAGGAGGAGACCGTCTCGGTGGTGGGCGACCAGGTGGTGGTCATTCCCCCGGGGGGCGAGCCCAGCCGGCTCTTCACGGTCTGGGACTGGCTTCCCGTCGAGAAGTCCTCCTTCTGGGACATCCCCTTCTACACCCAGGGCCGGGACTGGACCCACGGCAACTCGATCTGGCACGACCCGGAGGCCGACACCTACCTCGTGAGCCTCGGGGCGGTGAACCTCGTCCTCGAGATCGACGCGACGACCGGCGAGCCGCTGACCTGGTACAACGGCAACCGCAGCGACGTGCTCGGCGGCGAGGACGCGGTGCAGGTCTTCGGCGGCTCCAAGCCCTTCCAGTTCCAGCACGGGGTGCGCCGCACCGCCTCGGGCAGCCTGCTGATGACGATGACCGACGGCGAGACCTTCGGGATCGAGTACGAGGACCAGGACCCCGGCCTCTACGAGACCTGGAACTTCGGACAGGGGCTCGGGGACCGGGCGCTGGCCATGGGGGGCGCCGTGCGCTTCGGCAACGGCAACACGCTGGTCAACTGGGGCACCGTGCTGCACGCCCGCGAGGTGACGCCCGACGGCGAGGTCGTCTGGGAGATGACCGCCGAGGACGGGCTCGGCTTCGGCTACTTCGAGGCCTACGACGACCTGTACCGGGGGGAGTGAGCCGGGGCGCGTGACGGCCGTGTGAACCCGGCGCCCCCGCCCTTGCCTCGCCGGCAGGGGGCTGCAATTCATCCTGATCGCGGGCGAGCGCCCGCCCGGAAGGCAGCAGCATGACCGACGCCCCCACCCGCCCCCGCGCGCTGACGGGCATCCAGCCCAGCGGCACCCCGCACATCGGCAACCTGCTCGGCGCCATCGAGCCGGCGCTGGCCCTGCAGGACAGCCACGAGTGCTTCTTCTTCGTCGCGAGCTACCACGCGCTCACCACCCAGCGCGACCCGGCGCTGCTGCGGGAGCGCATCTTCGAGGTGGCGGCGACCTGGCTCGCCCTCGGCCTCGACCCCGAGCGCACCGTGCTGTGGAACCAGCACGCCGTCCCCGAGGTCACCGAGCTGGCCTGGATCCTCGGCTGCCTCACCTCCAAGAGCACCCTCGACAAGGCCCACGCCTTCAAGGACGCGGTGGCCCAGGGCAAGACCGAGGTGATCAACGCCGGCCTCTACACCTACCCGGTGCTCATGGCGGCCGACATCCTCGCCTTCGACACGAACGTCGTGCCCGTGGGCAAGGACCAGAAGCAGCACGTCGAGATGGCCCGCGACATGGCGCAGCGCTTCAACCGCATCTACGGCGAGACCCTCGTCGTGCCCGAGCCCTCCATCCAGGAGCGCGTCGCCACCGTGCCGGGCATCGACGGCCGCAAGATGTCGAAGAGCTACGGCAACCACATCGAGCTGTGGCTGCCCCCCAAGAAGCTCCGCAAGCGCTTCATGGCCATCGTCACCGACGCCACCCCCCTCGAGGCCCCCAAGGACCCGGACACCTGCAACGTCTTCGCCCTCTACCGGCTCTTCGCCACGCCCGAGCAGGCGGCCGACCTCGCCGCCCGCTACCGGGCCGGCGGGCTCGGCTACGGGCACGCCAAGCAGGAGGTCTTCGAACTCGTCGACGCGCGCCTGCGCGAGCCCCGAGAGCGCTACCTCGAGCTGCGCGCCCACCCCGAGCGGGTGGAGGCGATCCTCGAGGCCGGCGCCGAGCGCGCCCGGCGCGTCGCCCGGCGCACCCTGGACCGGGTGCGGACGGCGGTGGGGCTGTAGCGGGTTGTGGGGCTCGTCCCGAGGTCATCGCCCGGCCCTGGACGGCCCCCGGCCCTTGTAACGAATCCGTAACAGATGGCGCTTGACAGTGATCGTAAATCGCGGTGTGATTCCAACTCGCGTGCCGCTCCCCTCGCGCGCCTGACGGCGGCGGTGGCCGGGGCCGCGTGCGACCGAGCGCCGAGCAGCCAGCCGCGAGGCACCCTCGCGGGAACCTGAAGCGCCGATTCCCGACTAACCAGACCGACCTCCCCCATCCACCTCCCCCGAGCAGTTCCCGGCCATCCGCGAACGGGTATCCGAGAAAACGGAAGGAGTACCACGAGAATGTCGCTCTCCCAGCTTCGCAGCTTCACTTCCGGTGACCATGGGCAGTCCGAGCGGCTCACCGCCGAGGAGGAGAAGAACATGGCCCGGGCCATCCGCCGCGCCGAGCAGGCGGCGCGGGAAGCCGTGGCGGGCATCCCGGAGGCCGACGAGATCCTCATGCGGCGCCCGGACCGGGCGGAGCGCACCCGCGCGGGGGCGGTGGACCGGCTCGAAGAGGCGGTCAAGGCCGTCGAGCGCGCCGCCCGCAAGGACCCGGAACTCAAGGTCTACGCCCGGCAGGCCACCGCCGCCTGGGCCGAGGCCGAGAACCTCCGCTGGCGCCTGGCGATGTCGGGCCGCCGCATCGCCCACGGCGAGGCCCGCAAGCTCGCCGGGCCCTTCATGGACGAGGAGGACCTCGTGCAGGAGGGCTACATCGGGCTCCTGCGCGCCGCCAAGCGCTTCGACCCCGACCGCGGCATCCGCTTCTCGACCTACGCCCGCTGGTGGGTGCGCGCCCAGATGACCCGCGCCATCGACCACACCGGCCGCCCGGTGCGCCTGCCCGGCTGCGCCGTCGAGCAGACCCGCAACCTCCGCAAGGCGATGAAGCGCTTCGAGAGCATCGGCATCGAGTACAGCATCGCCGACCTCGCCGAGGAGGTGGGCATCGACAAGGAGCGCGCCGAGCTGCTGCTCAGCCAGGGCAACACGATCTCGCTGGAGCAGCCGGTCGACGACGGCCCGCGGCCGCGCCCCCTCGACCGCTTCCTGTCCGACGAGGACGCGCCCCAGCCCGACGCCGAGGCGATCAACACCCAGGAGCTCGGCCGCATGGAGCGCGCCTTCCACGAGCTGCTCACCGAGCGGCAGCGCTTCGTGCTCACCCGCCGCTACGGTCTCGAGGACGGCGAGTTCCGCACCCTGTCCGAGGTCGGCAAGGAGATGGGCCTGTCGCGGGAGCGCGTCCGCCAGATCGAGCGCGAGGCCCTGACCCGGTTGCGCGACCTGTCGGGCATTCGCGGCCCGGTGGTCCACCCGAACCAGCCCTCGGCCTGACCGCCGCCCGTGGACGCCCGCGACCTCGCCGTCGAGGCGGGCCTGCTCGACCTGCTCGGGCGGGCCCGTGCGCGCTGCTGGGACGTCGCCCGGGAGGGCGGCGGGGCCGTCGAGCTGATGCGCGGGGAGCGCGAGGCCTGGCTGGCGATGCTCGGCGAGCCGACCGTCCTCGACGCCGCCCTGGTGGCCGACCTCGAGCGGGAGCTCGACGGCCGGCTGCCCGAGGCGGTGCTCGCGGTGCTCGCCGCGCGGGTGCCCGCCCTGGCCTTCGGCTGGGGGGTCACGGTGGAGGCCCTGCCCGAGTACGCCAACCAGGCGTGGTCGGCCTTCCGCATCGAGCGCGGGCTCGTCGCTTTCGGAGAGGGGCGGGTCGAGGATGCGCGCGCCACCTTCGCGGCCGTGCGCCTGGGCGACGATTCGCCCGATCCCGAGCTGTTCCTCTTCGACTGCTCGCCCCCGGCCTTCCCGACGGTGGCCCGCACCCGCCTGGCGGCCTGGGCGCGCCAGCGGGTCGAGGCGGTGGTGGGCGCCCTCGACGCCCCGGCCGACCGCGAGCGCCCCGGGCTGGCCCCCCTCGCGCCGCGCATCGCCGCCCCCGAGGCGCCGCCGGCGGAGCGGGTCTGGCACCCGCGCTTCGGCGGCGGGCGCGTCCTCGAGCGCCGGGGTGACCGGGTGCTGGTGGCCTTCGACGACGGCAGCCGCCGGCGCATCCTCGCCGACCGCCTGCGCCGGGAGGGGCCCTGATGGCGCGCCCGGCGCCGTGGTCGCGGGGCCGGCGGGTGGTTAGTCCGGCGCGCCGTGCCGATCCCCCGAGGGGGCCTCGCGCCTCCGGCATCCCGCTCCCCTGAGGGACCCCCGCTCCCACCCGACACCGCGAGCACCGGCCGATGGCCCGACACCTGCTCCAGACCGACGCCGAGAAGTTCTCCATGGGCGAGGCGGGGTGGCCGCTTCGCACCGAGACCTTCTACTACCACCACCGGCGGGGCGGCCCCCACTACCTGCCGCTCGACGTGGCCGAGTACATCCGGGCCCGCCTGCCGGTGGGCGCCAGCGACGACGACTGGGCCTACCTCGACCGCCACGGCTACGTCGTCGGGGGCGGCTTTCGCGAGGCGATGCGCCGGGTCAGCCGGGTCGAGGTCCACAGCCTCCCGCCCGGCTCCTGGTTCTTCGACCGCGAGCCGGTCTTTCGCGTCGTCGGCCCCTCGGCGGTGGTGTCCTGGCTCGAGCCCATCGTGGTGCGCCTCAACTACCGCATCCAGATCGCCACCCTCGCCCTCAAGGACCGCGAGGCCATGGCCCGGGCGGTGCGCCGCGTCGTCTGCGGGGAGCAGCGCGAGATCGTGCTCGAGACCCTCGACCAGGTGGGCGTGCCCGCGCCCCCCATCGAGGTGGACGAGGCGGCCTACATGGACGCCATCGCCGAGCGCATGAAGAAGCTCGTCGAGATCGTCGGCGATCCCGCGCGCATCGTCGAGGTGGGCATGCGCACCGCCTCCTGCGAGCAGCACCACGCCCTCGCCCTGGCCGCCTGCAAGGACGAGGGGCTCCGCACGACGAGCAACGTCCACCTCGCCCGCCGCCTGGGCCTGCGCCCGGCCGGGGCGATGGCCCACGAGCACGTCCAGCGCTACGGCTCGGACGAGGCCGCCTTCCGGGCGATGCGCGAGCGCGTGCCGGGCCCGTCGAGCTTCCTCCTCGACACCTACTCCACGGCGCTCAGCGGCCTGCCCACCGCGCTTCGCCTCATCGAGGAGGCCCCCGAGCGCCGCGACTTCGTGCGCTACGACAGCGGCGACAAGCTGCTCCAGTACGACATCGCCTGCCGCATGGCGAAGCGCAAGGGCCTGCGGGTGCGGCACCTCGTCGAGGACGCGCTCGACGACGAGCAGGTCGCGGCCTTCGAGGCCCACCGCGAGCGCGCCGGGGTGCGCCCCGAGGACCAGTCCTACGGCCTCGGCGGCTTCCTGGTCAACGCCCCCTGGGAGGCGCTCACCCGCAACCGGGTGAGCGCGGTCTACAAGCTCTGCCAGACGGGCACGGTGCCGACGATGAAGTTCGCCGACGCCCCCACGGTGCCCTCGCCCTCGCCGGCCCGGCGGGCGGCCGACCGCCCCGAGTACGGCGGCAAGGAGAGCATTCCCGGCCGGCCGGTGCTCTACCGGCACCGCGACGCGGCGGGGGCCCGCGAGGGCCAGCCGGTGGGGCTCGTCGCCCAGGAGGGCGAGGAGGTCGGCGGGCCGTGGGTGCGGGTGACCGACGCCGAGCCCTTCGACATCGGCGTGCCCACGGTGGCGCCGCCGCGGCCCCTCTACAGCCGGGCCACCGAGGCCCTGGTGCAGCGCCTCT
This sequence comes from Deltaproteobacteria bacterium, assembly GCA_015489145.1. Classification (GTDB taxonomy): domain Bacteria; phylum Myxococcota_A; class UBA796; order UBA796; family UBA2385; genus S143-5. The sequence continues at coordinate 182 of WGAH01000028.1, read as the reverse complement.
ACCAGCGCCGCGACGACTACCTCAAGCGCCCCCGCGAGGACTGAGCCGGCGGGGCGGCCCTCAGCGGCCCGGGTCGAGCCAGGCCGAGGGGCCCATCGCGGTGAAGGCTTCCAGGAACAGGCGCAGGCGCACGGCCCGGGCCAGGTCCACCTCGCCGGCGCCCTCGGTGGCGACGGGACGGT